>NZ_JAPVZJ010000012.1:0-59878 GCF_041432295.1 Streptococcus sp. 27098_8_109 | reverse complement strand
TTGTAGCCTGGAATATCTTTCTTAGGTTGTTCGCCTTCTTCTGTTGGATAGTTTGGAATTACGTTTCCTTCTTTATCCTTGAATGAAGTCTTAACTTTTTCGTAGATGTGTTTTGTATTACCACCTGCATCCGTTGTTGTTTCCACGAATTTGTATCCTGGAATATCTTTCTTCGGTGTTGATCCGTCTTCATTTGGATATCCTGGAATTGGTTTTCCATTCTTATCTACAAATTCTGTATCTGGACGAACAGTTGGTGTATACGTAGCAGAGATAGTTTTACCTAACTTATCTTTTCTAACAACAGTAATTCCATCTGCAGTACCTGTAAATCCTGGTTCCGGAGTGAATGTTACTTTACCACCTTTATCGATTGTATACGTTCCTTCGTCTTTTACCACTCTTGTAGTTGTTCCATCATCAAATGTTGGTGGTACATTTAAGTCAACATCTCCTGTGAATTCTGGAGTGTTAGATTGTGGAGTATTCTTAGGACCTTCTGAAGTCTTGTCTACAGTCTTCGTTTCTGGAGTAACTGTTGGCGTATACTTCGCAGATACTTCTCTTCCATTTTTATCAACACGTTTCACCACTACACCTGATGCTTCTCCTACGAAGTTTGGCTCTGGAGTAAATGTTACTACTCCTGTTTTACCATTAATTGTGTAAGTTCCTTCGTTAGGTACTACTACTTTACCATCTTTATCAGCACCTTCTAATGTCGCTGGTACATCTGTATTGATTTCAACAGTTTTTTCTTCACCATTGACAGTTGCTGATCCCCCAACAAATTTTGGAGTTCCTGTTTGAGGAGTATTCTTAGGTCCAACTGATGTTACATCTTCACCTGTTGGGATTGCTTCTACTACAGTTGGTGTATACTTAGCTGTCACCGGTGTTCCATTTTTATCAACACGTTGAACTTCTACACCTTCTCCTTTTCCAGTAAATTGTGGTTCTGGTTGGAATTTCACTTTACCATCTTCGATTGTATATGTTCCTTCTCCAGGAATTACTACTGGTTCATCAGTTGGTTCTCCTGTTTCTGGATCAATCAATTTAGGTGCTTTTGTTTCATCGATGTCAACAGTTTTTTCTTCACCGTTAACTGTAACTTTTCCACCTTCGAATTTTGGTAATCCTGTTTGTACAGCACCTTGGATATCTTTAGACATAGCTGGTGTTGCTGTTGGTGTTACACCTTTTACTTCAGGTGTATAGTTAGCTCGAACAATAGTTCCATTCGTATCTTGACGTTGAACAGTTACTCCTGTTGCAATACCAGTAAATGTTGGTACTGGTGTAAATGTAACTTCTCCTGTTTTCGGATCGATTTCGTATGTTCCTTCGTCTTTTATTGTTACTGAAGTTTTATCTGTAGTTTTTCCTGTTTCTGGATCGATTAATTTTGCTGGAGAATTAGTATCGATTTTTACATCATCATTTCCAGCTTTGAATACAGGTGTTCCTTTTTGTTTAGCACCTTGGATGTCTTCAGATTTAACATCTTCTCCTGTCGGTTTAACTGGAGTTACTGTCGGTGTGTACTTAGCCTTAGCAGGTGTACCATTTTTATCAACACGTTGAACTTCAATACCTGTTGCTTGTCCAGTGAATTGTGGTTCTGGTTGGAATTTAATACTTCCATTTGGCTCGATTGTATATGTTCCTTCCCCTTCAACAGTCACTGAGTCTACTGGTTTTCCTGTTTTTGGATCAATTAATTTCGTTGAAGTTTCATCGATTGGTACTCTTGGATCTCCTTCTGTAAATGTTGGAGTTCCGAATTGAGCTTTCCCTTGTATATCCGTTGTTTTAGCTGGTGTTGCCGTTGGTTTAATTGGCGTGATATTTGGTGTATATGTAGTTGTTACTGGTGTTCCATTCTTATCTTTCGCTTGGATTGTTACCGGTTGAACTGTTCCTACATATGTTTTATCCGTTGGAGTAAATACTGCAGTTGGTTTTCCATCTACCACTTTTAGTGTGTAAGTACCGACAACATCTCCTGCTGGATTTTTAGCTGGTACTGATTCTACTGGATTTCCTGATTCATCTAATAATTTGAATGAAGTTTCATCAATCGCTACTGATTTTTCTGTTCCATCTATATTCGCCTTACCTGGTGCAAATGTCACTTCTTTTGATTGTTCTACCCCTTGTACATCTGTTGATGTAGCTGGTTTCGCCGTTGGTTTAACTCCTACGATTAATGGAGTGTATTCAGCTGGCTTAGGTGTCGGCGTACCATTGATATCTACACGCTGAACTTTTACCGGTACTACTGGTCCTACATATGTTTTATCCGTTGGGGTGAATGTTATTTCTCCATTCTTTGGACCTAATGTATAAGTACCAATTACTTTCCCATCAGGACTTTTTGCAGGAATTGTTGTTTCATCTGTTGGTTGTCCAGTTGTTGGATCGATTAATTTCGGTGGTACATTTTCATCAATTGGCGTATCTTCACGTTCAGGTTTGAAGTATGGCTTGCCTATTTGAGTTTCACCTTGGATTCCTGTTGTAACATCATCAAATCCTTCTGGTGCTACAGGTTTCACGATTGGTGTGTATTTCGCTGTAGCTGGTGTTCCGTTTGTGTCAACACGTTTTACAGTTACACCTTTAGCTGTTCCTGTAAATTGGTTCTCAGGTTTAAATGTTACCGTACCATCAGCTGCTACTGTGTAAACCCCTTCTCCTGGAACTTCTTTTCTTGTTGTTCCATCTTCAAATGTCGCAGGTACTTTATTATCGATTGGGAATTCATCATCACCAGGCGTGAATGTTACTGTTCCTGTTTGAGTTTTCCCTTGGAATCCTGTTGTAGTTTTATCTTGTCCTTCTGGTACTACTGGAGTAACCGTTGGAGTGTAAGTTGTTTCTACTTTTGTTCCATTTTTGTCTGCTGCTGTTACTTTCGCTGGGTCTGGTGTTCCAGTAAAGTCTTTATTCGGTTGGAATGTAATCACTCCTGTTTCTGGATCTAAAGTATATGTACCTACTTCTTTTCCATCTTTAAGAGCTGGCATTGTTGTGACTTCATTACCTTTTGGATCTACAAGTTTCACTGTAGATTTATCGATTGGCGCTGATTTGTCACCTTCTTTGAACATTGCAGTTGTATTTTGAGTTTGTGGTTGTCCTTGTTTTCCACTTGTCTCTTTTGGTTCTGCAGTTGGTTCTACCGCTTCTACTTCTGGAGTGTAGTCTCCACTAGATGTAACTTCAACTTTATTTCCTTCTGAGTCAGTCGCTGTTACCGAAACTTTAACCTCTACTCCTTGACCTTTACCTTTGAATGTTGGTTCTGGTTTGAATGTTACTACACCTGTAGCTGGATCAATTTCATAAGTACCTTCTCCTTTAACAACAACTTTTCCTTCTTCATTAGCGCCTTCTAATGAATACTTCGCTGTTTTCCAGTCTACATTTGTACCATCTGGAGTATTCGCTGTTGTATTTAACTCAGAGAATCGCTCTTTACCTGTTTTAGATTCTTGAGGTTGTCCTTGTTTTCCTTTAGTTTCATCACTTGATCCCTTAACTCCATAAACAGTCGGAGTATAAGTTGTTGATGATTCAACTGTTACAGGCTGACCTTCTTCATCATTGAATGTTACGTTTGCTGCAACTGTCACTCCTTTAGCTGTACCTACAAAGCCTGGCTCAGGTGTAAATGATACCGCTCCTGTTGTTTCATCAATTGTATAAGTACCTTCTTCATTAGTTACAGAACTTACTTTTTTCCCTGATACTGGATCAACTAGTTTGTAGTCAGATACTTCTGCATCATTTGGTAAGCCAGTCTTGAATCCTGTTTCCATTGAATCAGTTTGTTCTTGACCTTCTGCACCAGCAGTTTTCTCTGGTTTAGATACTACGATATAGTATGTTGTTTCTGCAACTGCATCTCCTTCAACTTCACCTGAATCAGTAGCTCCTACTGTTGGTGTTGTTACAACTCCATTTGAATCAACAGCTCTTACAGTTACTTTATATTTTCCATACTGACCTAATGTATATGCTGTAAGTTCTGCATTCGCTAAGTTCTCTGCTGCTTTTGTTTTTAATGCTTCGCGAGCAGTCTCTACCGCTTTTTCAGCTTCTAACGCTTCTTTACGCGCTGTAGTCACTTTAGCTTTTGCTACAGGTAGTGCTGTTTGCGCTTCATTTAGTTTTTCTTCTAATGATGCTTTATATTCTTTTATTAATTGGATTTTCTTCTCAGCTAAATCTTGCGCTGTTGGCGAAATAGTGCGTAGTTTTAAGTTAGCTAACGCTGCTTCAGCATCCGCTAAAATTTGCACTTGACGGTCTACTAACTCTTGAAGACGAGCAAGTTCATTCTCTGAAGTCTGAGCATTTTCAATTGCTGCAGCCGCTGCTTTTGTTTTTTCTGCTGCAGTACGTTGCGCTTGAATATAAGCTGTTTCTTCAGCTTGAGCCGTATTAAATTCTTTTTTACTTCCATCTGGAGCTGTTACTGTTAGTTTCGTTGCGATTGTTTCAGACTTAACATCTGATGAACTGTCATCAATAACATCTTCAAATTCTACATTTGCTTTAGGAGATTTTAGTAAATCTACAGAGTTGCCCTGTGTATCAGCATAGCTTGTAGATGTACCTGTTGGTTTATCGTTTTGGATAGAGGCTACATCTATTCCAGTCGCAGAACGATAAGTCACATATCCTTTAAATCCAGAACTTGTTTCAACTTCCCATCCAGCATGTGATTCTTTAGCTGTAACAGTTGAGCCATCTGAAGCTGTCCATTGTTTTGTAACTGAATCATATTTTACAGTTACTATTACACCTTGAGTGTCTGTTGTTTGCGCTTTTGGCAACGTCGTTACTGTACGAGTTACATCTCCTACTGCTGTTACTTCACCATTTTTACGAATTTCTGCAACTTTATCAACAAGGTTAGTTGCTGATGATGTTGCATTCCATGTACGTGTGAATTCATAAACAATGAAATCAATACTTCCATCAGCTTTAGCATCTGTATAAACACGACGTTCTGTTAATGTTGATGTTCCATCTCCATTGTCTTTTAATACATAAGCATCTTTATCTTCTAAAGTATATTTACCTGTTGCACGGTTAAATGTTGCTGTATAAGATTTTCCATTTACATCTTTAACAGTAGTTACTTCACGTTGTAAATCTACACGTACTTTATCTGTTGTTGCTTTTGCTGCAATACTATCAACACCTACATAACGTGTAGCTTCTGAAGTTACTGGCAAATTGAATTTACTTGCTTCTGTTGTTGAAGCCGCTCCTAACACATCTCCCTTACTTACAGCTGTATTAGTTGTACCTTCTGCAACTGTCCAATTTCCATTTTTAACTTCCAATTTAGTAACTGTACCATCTGGCATTGTAATTTCAGCTGTGTTTGCACCTTGAGAAATAGTTACTGGTACTTTTGTTGCATAGGCTTCTACGTTAGATACTGTGATTTTTGGCGCTACAGCAATAGTAATATTTTCATGTGCCTCTTGACCGTTCATTGTCCAGTCTTTACTTTTCGAGTTAGTAGAGTTATTATAATCTTTTGCATAAGCTGCTACTGTATAAATACCTGCTTCTGTTGCTGTACCAGTTATTAAACCAGTTTGAGGATTGTAGTCCAATCCTGGAATTACATCAGTAATAGGTGTTTCAGATCCTGTGTATACTCCATTTAGGGAAGTATGTGCTGTTACTGTTTGTGGTTGGTTTCTTGTATCAGTTGTCCACTCTGTTTTTAAAGTTGTACCATCCATAGCTGTAAAGCTAGCTTCTTTTATTTGAGTCTTTGCAGTTTTTGAACCCGATTTAACCTTACTTCCATCTTTATATTGGAAATTAGCTCGATTGTCACGTTCCATTCCATCATTGTCTACGTACTTAATGTCATGGCTAACTTGATCTCCGATAGTTACTAATTTAGATGAACCTTGAATAAGTGGTGCTGACGAATCTTGCCAACCAATCCATCCTGCAGTTAAGTTTTTAAAACTAACTTTTTGAGGAGTACCATCTTTCTCAACAGTAACCTCATAACGCATATCATACACACCGTTTTGAATGTTAGCAGCTACATATCCTTCGATTGTATCAGCATTCTTATTATAAGCTAAGCCAGGAGGCATGTTCATAACACGAACTTCTGTTATTGTATATCCCGCTTTCTTAGCTTCTTCAGATAAACTAAAACGTTTAGTTACATCTGTAAGGTAGGCATAGTGGTTACCTTGTTCATATGTATAACCGTAAATCTCAGTCGCTAAATATTCATAAGCTCCACCAGCACCATATGTAGAGTTACCACCCTTATTTGTTACTCCTGTTGCACGAACCTTTCCATTCCATAGCGATGCTTCTCGTCCAAGTTTTTGAGCCTCTGTTTTCGATAAAGGAATATCAGTACGTCCACTTATTCCAGCTTTACCATTGTTTGCAATTGGAAGTTCTGTGTTGTCAGATTGGTATCCATGTACATAAAGACGGTATGCATTATTGTTATCTAAAACTGCATATGATTTACCTGTAGCAGTCGTGAATTCACCGTTCTCTTTTCTTAATTCTCTTGAATTATAAGTATATCCTTCATTGGCTGAAAGAGCTACCGCGAACTTACCGTCACGGTTGATCCCTGCATTTTTCAATTCATTATAAACTGCAAGGATTGATTCATTGAGGCGTTCCAATTGAGCATCTACTTGCTCTTTTGTGATACTTTTATCAGCTAAAATAGCCTTCGTTTCAGCAAGGACTGCCTTGTTTTTAGCGACTGCTGCTGTAACTGCTGCCTTATTTTCTTCTTTCACATCAGCCTTAGCAAGTTCAGTCTCAGCCAATTTGTTGGTTACTTCAGCTTCTGACGATACTTGTGTCAGAGTTGTTGTAGCTACTGAAAGAGCTTTTTCAACTGGAGTTGCAGTTTTTTCTGCTTCTGCCTTTGCTGCTTCCTTATCAGCTGCTTCTTTCTTTTCAAAGCCAGCTACATCAGACTCAGCCACAACTGTGCTCAAAGCTACAACAGTTTCAACTTGTTTGTCTACTTCTACTTGACTAGCTTCTGCTTTTGCAAGAGTTGCTTTAGCTGTTGTCAATACTTCCTTAGCTGAACTTACTACTGAAGCGTCTGCGTATTTAGCGTTAGAAAGTTTAGATTCTAAAGCAGCAACTTTAGCTTCAAGTGTAGCTTTATTTGCTACTTTAACTTCAGGTTTCAATTCTGCAGCTTTTTCAGTTTCTGGTTTTACAGTCTCTACTGTTTCAGCTTTAGGCTCAGCCTTTTCCTTATTATCTTGAGCAAAAGCATTTGTTGCTGCTACTGGAATTTCTGTAGTTTGTACTTCCGTTGCTGATACCGCACCGTTCCCTAGGAACATCAAACCAGCCGCAATCGCTACTGATGCTGCTCCAAAGCTATATTTACGAATACCGTAACGGATGTACTTTTCTGTTCTAAAATCTTGTTGTTGTTTGCCTTTCATCGAGACTACAACCTCCTTGTATTTTCATCATGTTAGTTACAATTTCCAAAAAATCCTTCAATAATTTTTTCTCAATTAAGAGAGAATTTTATAGAGTATAAATTAACATGCATAATAATGCTATCAAATTCTAGCTCACTACACAAGATATTTGAATTAAATTTTTAAAAAATAATAGTTTTTCCAAGTAAAATTCAAGTTAATCTTTTACTGGATTTATCAGTATCTTCTAAGGATGATAATTTTTGTTTTTGTTTTTATTTTCTGAATATTTACTGCCCTATTTTCATTATTAGATTTCTATTTGGCTATATTGTGTAATTTGTATATTTATTTAAAAAATAACCATTTAAAACGTTTTTTCTTATCACGTTTTTATATATTTACTTTCTTTGTATGTCTTTAAAAGGGTTATATATAATAAAGATTCATACAAACCCTTCTTTCATATTCTGAAATTTCCAAAGAATGTTGGATAATAAAATAAAACGAGACACAAAAAAGCCCTCTAATATTTGTAGTGAGTAAATCTTCTATTTTGTTGTAGGAAAAACGTTCCATAGTATCTATAATGAAAAAGGCATTAGAAGGAATCATATGGAACAATTACATTTCATTACAAATTACTATACATTAAAGACACTAATATCCCAATTTATAGATATCATTGATAGCAATAATAAAAGGCATCCCTAAAATTAGATACCTAATTCTGGAATACCTATTATATCTCTAAATTCTTATTTCACAACAAGCTCATAACGTGTCTTGCTTGTAAAGGTTTGACCGGCTTTAAGAATGACTTGGTCTTTGAGGTCGCTATGAATGGCATCTGGTAAAGCCTGCGCTTCAAGGGCAATCCCATTGTGCTGTACCATTGGCTGACCTCCTATGATGACACTCTCATCCACAAAGTTTGCTGTGTAAACTACAAAGCAAGGAGCTTCTGTCTTGAAAAGCAGGAAGCGACCTGAGTTTTGGTCATAAAGGAATCCAGCATTGTCATGACCTGCAGGAAGGGCAAATGGATGATCCAAACCTGATACCAGCTGGATTTGCTCATCTTCTTCTGCAAAGATATCTTTCAACAAGGCACCATTGTAGATGTGTTTGACCACATCACGGTTGGCTTCTGGAGTTTTGGCAGGAACACCGTCGGGAGCGATTGGGTAAATGCCCTCAGTATTTAGTTGGAAGACATGACGGTCAATCGTCTGCGTGAAATCACCAGACAAGTTGAAATAGCTGTGGTTTGTTGGATTGACCAGCGTATCTTGATCGGTCGTCACCTTGTAGCTGATTTCATAGGCACCAGTTTCTTCTAAGTTGTAGCTAATCCAGATTTTAAGATTGCCAGGGAATCCTCCTGTCCCATCTGTACGCTCTGTGTAGAGGGTCAAGCCATGGTCGCTCACCTCGACCAATTCAAATAAACTAGAATCCCAACCAGTTGAACCACTGTGGTTACAGTTGCTAGCATTGTTGACTTCAAGGTCATATGTCTTGCCATTTAATTCAAAGGTCGCACCTGCAATACGCCCCGCCACAGGACCTACGCTAGCTCCATGCTTGGGACTATTGCCTACATAGCTGTCAAAGTCATCAAATCCCAAAATAACGTTGGCAAAGTTTCCAGCCTTGTCAGGTGTGACATAGCGCAAGATGGTTGCACCATAAGTCATAACCTCAAGCTGGTAGCCACCGTCCGTCTCAAAGCGATAGGCCAAGACATCCTTGCCCTCAACATTTCCAAATACACGCTCTGTGTATGCTTTCATTCTGTTCTCCTTTTACTATTTCTCTCAAGCAAACAAACCATAGAAAGCCTACTGACAATCTATGGTTTATCTGATAGTTTACAAATTCTCTTGTCAAGAATTCATAAACACTGTCTTACTTTTGATATTCGTGGATGATAACACCTTGTACCACACGGTTTACTGTACCTGTAGGAGACGGTGTATCTGGTTTGTTTTCTACCTTGAGTGAAGTCAATAGGGCAAAGAGTTGGGCATAAACGATGTAAGGGAAGACACGGTAAATATCATTCAAGACACCGCCACAACCAAGGGCCACTTCTTTGACATTTGCAAGACCAAAGGCTTGATCACTCAAAAGCACAACACGGCGAGCAATCTGGTCACCAGCAACTTCACGAACCAAATCCAAGTCGTACTTGCGAGTGTAGTCTGTTGTTGTACCAAAGACCAAAACAACTGTATCTTCGTTGATAAGAGATTTTGGACCGTGACGGAATCCGACTGGGCTTTCATACATGGTCGCCACTTGGCCAGCTGTTAATTCCAAAATCTTGAGCTGAGCTTCATGAGCAAGACCAAAGAAAGGACCAGCGCCTAGATAGATGATACGGTTAAAGTCTAGGTCAACAAGTTCTTTGACATCTTCTGCATTGTCTAAAATTTTACGGGCAAGACTAGATACAACTTCAAAACGTTCAGCTTTAACAGCAAATTCTGTAGGATCAAAGACCAAGAGAGCTGTCAACATCATAGACGTAAAGCTAGAAGTCATGGCAAATCCAGCGTCATTAGAGGCAGCTGGTTGCAAAAGCAAGAGATTGCGGTCATCTCCATGGGCTTGGAGAGCCAATTTACCGTCCGCTGCACAAGTAATCGTCACTTGATAAAGCTCATCCACCAAGGCTTTTGCCAAATCAACAGTCGCCACACTTTCAGGCGAGTTCCCACTACGAGCAAAAGACACAAGGACAGTTGCCACATCTTTTTTCAAATAAGTTTCTGGATTGGCAACGATATCTGTTGTCGCAATGGCATTGAAATTCCATTTGCGTTCGTCATAGACTTCCTTAAAGTAAGGTACCAAGGTATCTCCCACATAAGCAGAAGTCCCAGCACCTGTCAAGATAACCTTGATATAGTCATGTTTATCCGCAATCCCTTGCAGGAAGGCTGCAATTTCTTCACGTTTTGCTTGATAAGATTCAAAAGCTTCTTTCCATACATCAGGCTGTTGGTAGATTTCACGTGTAGTGATTTCTGCACCCAATTCGATCAAGTCTTCTTTTGTATAATGTAGCATTGATTCCCTCTTTTTCTATTAAATATGGGAATGGGAGTAAGCCCCATTCCCATGTATATTCTATATAAAATGCTCTAACGATTTTCACGTTGTCACATCGTATACTCAATGAAAATCAAAGAGCAAACTAGGAAACTAGCCGCAGGCTGTACTTGAGTACGGCAAGGCGACGTTGACGTAGTTTGAATTTGATTTTCGAAGAGTATTATTCATCTTCGTCATCATCGAATCCAGCTAACAGGTCATTGACTTTCACAATGCTTTCTGCAGCACGGTTCTTATAGTCCGCATCTGCACCTGTAAGGCTCGCATTGATAAATTCAATCACCATTGGAAGATTCATCCCTGCGTAAAGTTCGATATCACGACCTTCCATGATCAAGCGACTCACCACGTTACATGGTGTTCCACCGAGAAGATCCGCAAAAACTAGGAAATCGTCCAAACCTTCAATAGCAGCTTCAAATTTTGCAGTAAATTCTTCTGGGCCATCTTCTGGAAGAAGAGCTACTGCATGAATGTTGTCCTGTGGACCCATGATCATTTCAGTGCTACCTTTAAGTTCTTCACAGAAGCGACCATGACTCACCAAAATTAATGATTTAGCCATAGATTATGCGCCCATTCCAAGTAAGAATTTACCGATGAATGAAAGACCTAATGCAAGAGCAATGATGATACCAATTGCTTTTGTAGAAGTCATACCTTTCTTACCAAGCAACCAGAAGATAAAGGCAGTAAAGATTGCTGGAAGCAAGCGTGGGAAGATTGAGTTCAAGATGTCCTGGAAGTCAATCATTTTTTCACCGATTGGCAATTTATAAGAAATTTCAAAGTTGATCATTGTGGCTACAAGAGCACCCATCATGAAGACACCAAGTACAGATGCAGCGTCAATCAAAGCTGTCAATGTACTTTGCATGTTGTTGATAAGGTTAACCCCTTCTTTATAGGCAAATTCCAACTGTTTCCAACGGAAGATGTCATACGCTACTGCAACTGCAATCCAAAGGAAGATACCCCAAGGTTGGCCAGCGATAGCCATAGTTGCTGCGATAGAACCCATGATAGCAGGTACAAGTGAACCAAAGATTGTATCCCCAAGAGGAGCGAATGGTCCCATCAAACCTGTCTTGATACCGTTAACGGCGTCTTTTGCACCCACACCATCTTTTTCTTCCATGGCAAGGTCAAAACCAGCGATAATGGTATGGAAGAATGGTGAAGTATTGAAGAATTGAGTATGAACTTTCATCATTTCTTTCAATTCAGGAGTGCCATCCCCATACATTTTACGCAACTGAGGCAGGATCATGTAAAGGTAACCAGAAGCTTGCATACGTTCGTAGTTCCAACCCAATTGGAAAGTAAACAAGCTACGTTTGTTGATTTGATTAAAATCTTCTTTTGTAAGTTTGTAATTAGAATTCGTCATCTTCGATTTCCCCACTTTCTGATGGTGTAGAAGGTGCTGCTACAGCTACTTTTTGGCTATTTTTGAAGTGAAGCACTGCAAGGAAGATACCTACGATAGAGATACCAATCATAGACAAACCTTTGAAGTTGTTCACGAAACCAATTTTTTCAGCAACATCTTTAGGTAGAGTACCGATAATACCTGCAACAGCGCCACCAAGACCTGTTACATATGAGTAAAGAACAGTCAACATAGCTGTCAAACCAAATCCCATAGCAAGGTAGTGAAGGTTACGTTTAACTGGAAGGTAACGAAGCAAGATTGCAAATCCAAGACCTGGAAGCATACGTCCTGCAAGTGTCAAGCCATCTGCAACCCATTTGTAGGCTTCAACGAAGTCTACCACTGATTGTACAAAGGCACCACCAAAGGCAAGCGCGAAGAAGACTGGAAGGGCACGAGATAGAGCCCATGGAATCGCACCAAGCAAGTAGTTGCGTTCGATACCTTTGTAATCAAAGCGGTCGATTGCAGCATCAATACGGTGTGCGAAGAAAGTAGTTGTCATACGTCCAAGAACGTCGAAGTATGTTAAAAGTGCTGCTACTGGTACAGCGATTGTTGTAATCGCAAGGTCTGTAGCGATTCCTTGTGAAACTGAGAATGCTGTTGCAAGAACCGCACCAGAAGTTGCGTCGATACGAGAAGCACCACCGAAGGTACCAACCCCAAGAACGAACAGTTGCAAGTTACCACCGATAAGCAGACCAGTAGTCACATCTCCCATAATCAAACCAGTAATGAAACCAGCAAATACAGGGGAACCTGCAGATGAAACGATCGTCAACTCATCACAGATTTGATAAGCTGAGTACAAAGTGAGAAGTAAAATTTGCCACCATTGTATCATAACAATGACCTCCTAAAAATTTTTTCCTATTTTAATAAGCTCAAAAAGTCTGAAATTGGATCATTTGGAACCATTTGAGCAGTAAGTTTAACACCTTTTTCTGCCAATTTGTGGAAATCTTCCACATCCTTGTCCACTACGTTGATAGAACGTGTGATGGCACGGGTTTCTGGTGTTTGAGACATATTCCCAACATTGAGAGTTTCAATTGGTACACCTGCTTCTACCAAACCAAGGAAGCGGTCTGGCTTACGAGCCACAATAAAGAGACGTTGGCTATCGTATTTACCAGCAAGAATATTAGCTGCCGCTTTTTCAATTGGCAAAATACTCAATTTCACACCTGGTGGTGTCGCAAGTTTCAAACCACTCTTTTCAACATCGTTGTTGACAACTTCGTCATCTACAACCATAATACGTGAAACATTTAGTTTTCCAGCCCAAAGATTGGCTACTTGTCCGTGGATTAAACGTCCATCGATACGGCATCCTACAATTGTCATAAATTTTCCCCCTTTATATGTTTTAGTGTAGGTTTACGAGTTAAATAAATCTCTTCTCTATATTGGCCCTCTGTTTCAAAGATGATGATGCGATTATCACCTTCCTTGAGATAGCTATGAGGAATATAAAGTGAGAGGGTTGGGCCGACGTTCCAAAAACGTCCTAGATTCTGCCCATTGACAAAGGCAACTCCCTTACCAAACTCAGATAAGTCTAGGTAAGTATCTTTTGGCTCTTGGACTGTAAAGTCATAAGCGTAAAATGCTGGTTGTCCTTCTGTCCATCCTTTTGAGAAATCAATTTTCTCAGGATTGTCTAGTGGGAGTGGATAGTGTTTCCAGTTTAGTAAGAAATGCAAATCCTTACAAACCCCTGTCCGAATTCCCTTACGTTGCGTATCCGCTAAGAACTTGTGTCCATAGTTGACACGCCCCATATTTTCTACCAAGATATCCAATCTAGACAGCGCTTTCTTTTCACCTTGATAAAAAATATCTTCCCCAATCTCTGTCTGATATTGGGTTTTAACCCACTGACCATCGACATAAAGCTGAGCTCTATCTCGACCGTCAATGATACGAAGTCTCTCTTCTTCTGCATCCCAATCTGTTTCTGTTCGATAGAGTAGATAGCCATAACTTTGTCCCAACTCCTCCATCTTTTTAGGATAGAGACTTTCTACCGGACTAGACAAGCTATCTAAGGTTTCAAACAAGGAAACTTTTTCTACTAGTGGAATAGCATCCAACTCCATACTCTCTTTGTAGAGTGGTTCCAACTGCGGATACTCTGGGAAATGCGTTGCCATCATCTTCTTGACTGCTAAATATTTGGCAGTTGGATTTCCTTCTTCATCCAGAAGGGCATCGTAATCATAAGATGTAACTTGTGGCAAGTCCAAAGTCCCTCGAGCCGAGCAACCATTCATGAAACCAAAGTTTGTGCCACCATGGAACATGTAAAGATTGATGGAACCTTGCTCCAAAACCTCTCGAACTGCATCTGCCAACTCTTTCGGATCCCGTGTGATAATCGGTTCTTTCCAACGATTGAACCAACCATCCCAGAACTCCATACACATGAGTGGCCATTTCTTACCATGTTCATCAAAGAATTCCTGCATCTGTGAAAAGTTGTAAGATGCCTTAGAACCAAAGTTCCCTGTTACAAAGAGGTCATCTTCGATTAAGGTTCCAGCTTTCAGAGTAGCTCTCCATGGACCATCTGATGTAAAGAGGGGACAGGTTACGCCACGCTCCTCCATCAACTGTCGAATTGCTCTCAGGTAAGCCTTATCTTCTCCATAAGAACCATATTCATTTTCAACCTGCATCATAAGGATATTGCCACCCTTGTCCAACAAATGTGGAACCAATCGTGACAAGAGCTGATCATAGTAGCGACCGACAGCTTCAATATAAGCAGGATCTGAGGAACGAAGCCTCATATTCTTGGTTAAAAGCCAAGCTGGTAAGCCACCGAATTCCCACTCCGCACAGATGAAGGGAGAGGGACGAACGATAGCGTAGAGACCCAAATCTTGCGCTGTCTGTAGAAATCGCTCCAAATCCAGAGCTCCTTCAAAGTAAAACTCACCCTCACGAGGCTCGTGTAAATTCCAAGCTACATAAGTCTCTACTGTATTAAAACCAAGAGCCTTCAAGTTATAGAGCGAATGATACCAATCTTCTGGAGGAACCCTAAAATAATGAATGGCGCCAGATAAAATCTTAAATGATTTTCCATCGAGATAAAAATCATCCCGTATCTCAAATCGTGTCATATTCTTACCTTCTGACAACTAAAGTTTACGCTTTCATTTGTTGATATAGTAAATATATCTCAATATCTTACATTTGTCAATAGGTTTTCACAATTTTTTTCATTTTTCACTAAATTTTACACAAAAAACTTATAAAAAATCTTGTAATCTATAGTCATAACAACATTTTAGTGACATGTATAAAAATGTATGTTTTTCTATTTATTTCTATGTAAATTAACCTTATAGCCTATTATTCTAATTTTTTTATTCAAAAGGCTACTATTCTTTCCAGTTTTATGGTAAAATCTTTAACGGATAAGGAAAATCGAGGTGAAAATATGGCAATTCCAAAGTATCAATATATTAAAGATGAGTTAAAGAACAAAATCATTTCTGGTCAATTTGCCAGTGGAGATAAATTCTACACTGAAGCTGAATTGATTGCAATGTATGATGTTAGTTCTATCACAGTTGTTCGCGCTTTAAACGACCTTGCCAAGGATGGCTATATTGTCCGTCAACAAGGAAAGGGTACATTCGTTTCACGCGCACGCAAACACAAACTCGTAGAGTTTTCAGATGTAGAAGTTTTTGAAACTAAAGATGATAAAGTTACCGTCCTTTCTATTGAGCGTGGAAACAAACTAAGCTACTTAGAAAAACTTGGACTACGCGGAGATCAGTTCTACTACAAGATTGAACGCGTACGCGAAACAGGTGGTGTTGTGTACATCTACCATACATCTTATATCCCAGAACAATACATCAACGCAAATTATCCAAATCTTGAATATTATAGCTCTATCTATAACCGTTTCAAATTGGATTACCACATTCACATGAATGATGAACATTTTGAAGAAATCAATGAAATAGCATTTCCAACTCCAGAACATGCGGCTTCGATCCTCGGAGTCGATGAACAATTCCCAACCGTTTTACAAACCAAGACTACTAAACTAGAGTCTACTGGTCAAGTTCTCGCATACAGCGAAACATATAAACGCGCAGATTACTACAAAATCAAATTCATTTCATGTGACCGTGATCACTAAGAAGAAAGCCTAAGCCTTGCTTGGGCTTTTTCTATGTTTATTATACCATACCAAAAAGGTAGCGCTTACCTTTTATAGTAGATTCTATAGTTTGTAGAGTATTTTATAGAAATAGGGCTAAAAAATTTCTACTAAATATATATATGTTTCTTTTACAACCAATCTGAAATCTTAAGCTTAAATTTTATATTTTTTTATACTTATTATAGTTTTTTATCACCTCCTCTTGACTCTTATTAATATAAGAAATAAAATAAGGGTGTTGTTTTATGTAAACGCTATCAATATAAAATACAATCAGGAGGTTTTGCAATGAAACAAGAAAAACAACAACGTTTTTCCATTCGTAAATACGCTGTAGGAGCAGCTTCTGTTCTAATTGGATTTGCCTTCCAAGCACAGGCTGTTGCAGCCGATGGAGTTACTCCTACTACTACGGAAAACCAACCGACCATCCATACGGTTTCCGATTCCCCTCAACCATCCGAAAATCGGACTGAGGAAACACCTAAAGCAGAGCTTCAACCAGAAGCTCCAAAAACTGTAGAAACGGAAACTCCGACTACTGATACGGTAGCTAGTCTTCCAAAAACAGAAGAAAAACCACAAGAGGAAGTTAGTTCAACTCCTAGTGATAAAGAAGAAGTGGTAACTCCAACTTCTGCTGAAAAAGAAACTACCGATAAAAAGGCAGAGGAAACTAGCCCTAAAAAGGAAGTTCCGAAAGAGGCTAATTCTAAAGAGTCGGATACAGATAAGACTGATAAACCAGAAGCTGACAAGGATAAACCAGCTGAAAAAGATGCTAAGAAAGATGAACCGAAAGCAGAGGCTGACAAACCGGCAACAGAGGCAGGAAAGGAAGGTGCTGCAACTGAAAACGAAAAATTAGCTAAACGAAAAATCGTTTCAATTGATGCCGGACGTAAATATTTCTCACCTGAGCAGCTCAAAGAAATCATCGATAAAGCGAAAGAATATGGTTACACAGATCTTCATCTCTTGGTAGGGAACGATGGCCTCCGTTTCATGCTGGATGATATGTCTATGAAAGTGGGCGATAAAACCTACTCGAGTGATGATGTCAAACGCGCCATTGAAAATGGAACAAATGCTTATTACGATGATCCAAATGGTAACCATCTCACTGAAAGTCAGATGACAGATTTGATTAATTATGCCAAAGATAAAGGAATTGGAGTGATTCCAACTGTCAATAGTCCTGGACATATGGATGCTATTCTCCATGCTATGAAAGAACTTGGCATTGAAAATCCTAACTTTGATTATTTTGGTACAAAATCTGAACGAACTGTTGACTTAAATAATAAACAAGCAGTCGATTTCACAAAAACTCTGATTGACAAATACGCTAACTACTTCTCTAAGAAATCTGAAATCTTCAATATTGGTTTAGATGAATATGCCAATGATGCAACCAATGCTAAAGGTTGGAGCGTGCTTCAAGCTGATAAATATTATCCAAATGAAGGCTACCCTGAAAAAGGATATGAGAAATTCATCTCTTACGCCAATGACCTTGCTCGTATTGTAAAATCACACGGTCTCAAACCAATGGCCTTTAACGACGGTATCTACTACAATAGCGACACAAGCTTTGGTAGTTTTGACAAAGATATCATCGTTTCTATGTGGACTGGCGGTTGGGGTGGTTATGACGTTGCTTCTTCTAAACTACTTGCTGAAAAAGGCCACCAAATTCTTAATACCAACGATGCTTGGTACTACGTCCTCGGACGAAACGCTGATGGTCAAGGTTGGTACAATCTCGATCAGGGGCTCAATGGTATTAAAAATACACCAATCACTTCTGTACCCAAAACAGAAGGAGCTGATGTCCCAATCATCGGTGGTATGGTAGCTGCTTGGGCCGATACCCCATCTGCACGTTATTCACCATCTCGCCTCTTCAAACTTATGCGTCATTTTGCAAATGCCAACGCTGAATACTTTGCAGCCAACTACCAACCTGCAGAAAAAGCACTAGAAACTATTCCAAAAGACTCTAACCGCTATACTGCTGAAAGTTTTGCTGCTGTAAAAGAAGCTGAAAAAGCCATCCGTTCACTCGATAGCAACCTCAGCCGTGCTCAACAAGACACGATTGATCAAGCAATCGTAAACCTTCAAGAAGCTATTAAAAACTTGGCCTTAACCCCTGAAGCACAAAAAGAAGAGGATGCTAAACGCGAACTTGAAAAACTGAATAAGAATAAAGTCATTTCCATCGATGCAGGTCGCAAATACTTCTCTCTAGATCAACTCAAACGCATCGTAGACAAGGCGAGTGAGCTCGGCTACTCTGATGCCCACCTCCTTCTAGGAAATGATGGCCTTCGCTTCCTACTCGATGATATGACCATTACTGCCAACGGAAAAACCTATGCTAGTGATGACGTTAAAAAAGCTATTATCGAAGGAACGAAAGCTTACTACGACGATCCAAACGGTACTGCACTGACACAGGCAGAAGTGACAGAACTTGCCAAATACGCTAAGGAAAAAGGTATTGGTCTGATTCCAGCTATTAATAGCCCAGGACATATGGATGCTATGCTGGTCGCCATGGAAAAACTTGGCATCGCGAATCCTCAAGCCAACTTTGATAAGGTCTCAAAAACAACCATGGACCTTGAAAATCAAGAAGCCCTTAACTTTACCAAAGCCCTTATCGGTAAGTATATGGATTACTTTGCTGATAAATCAAAGATATTCAACTATGGTACAGATGAATATGCCAATGATGCGACCAACGCCCAAGGTTGGTACTACCTCAAATGGTATGGACTCTATAACAAGTTCGCAGACTATTCTAACAGCCTTGCTGCTATGGCCAAAGAAAGAGGGCTACAACCAATGGCCTTCAACGATGGCTTCTACTATGAAGACAAGGATGATGCTGAATTCGATAAGGATGTCTTGATTTCTTACTGGTCTAAAGGCTGGTGGGGCTACAACCTTGCGTCACCTCAATACCTGGCAAGCAAAGGCTATAAGTTCTTGAATACCAACGGTGACTGGTACTATGTTTTAGGAAATCACAAACAAGATGAAGCTTATCCTCTTTCAAAGGCAATTGAAAATTCTGGAAAAGTTCCATTCAATCAACTAGCTTCTACCAAATATCCTGAAGTTGACCTTCCAACAGTTGGTAGTATGTTAGCTATATGGGCAGATAAACCAAGCGCTGAATACAAGGAAGAGGAAATCTTTGAACTCATGGCTGCCTTTGCAGACCACAACAAAGACTACTTCCGTGCTAATTATAATGCTCTCCGCGAAGAATTAGCTAAAATTCCTACAAACTTAGACGGATACAGCACAGAGAGCCTAGCTTCACTCAAGGCAGCAAAAGATGGACTGAACCTTAACCTCAACCGCAGCAAACAAGCTGAATTAGACGCACTAGTAGGTAAGCTCAAGGCCGCTCTTCAAGGCCTCAAACCATCTGCAACTCATTCAGGAAGCCTAGATGAAAATGAACTAGCTGCTAACGTTGAAACCAAACCTGAACTAGTTGTGAAAACAGAAAGCATTCCGTTTAAAGTCATTCGAAAAGAAAATCCGAATCTCCCAGCAGGCCAAGAAAAAGTTGTCAAAGCTGGAGTTCTAGGTGAACGCACTTCTTACGTATCTGTTCTTACTGAAAATGGAAAGGCTAGTGAAACCGTTCTAGATAGTCAAGTAACCAAAGAACCTGTCGATCAAATTGTGGAATTCGGAGCACCAATTACACATGTCGGCGATGAGAATGGCCTTGCTCCAATCGCAGAAGAAAAACCTAAACTAGACATTCCTAAGGAAGAGCCTAGCCGAACAGAAACTCCTTTCAAAGTAGTTGTTGAAAGCGGGCCTAAGGCTGAATCTAACTCTGCTAACGGAATCACTCATCAATTAGCAGATGGTAAAAATAGTAAACCTGGATGGAAATTAATTGAAAGCAAATGGTATTACTATGATCATGCAGATAAAGTGAAGACCGGTTGGGTTAAAGACGGAGCATGGTACTACCTAGATGAGTCTGGTGTAATGAAAACTGGTTGGCAGAAAGTAAATGGTACATGGTATTATCTTGATAACTCAGGTGCTATGCAAACTGGTTGGATCGATCAAGGTGGATCATGGTACTATCTCAACGACTCAGGTGCCATGCAAACCGGCTGGGTCAACCAAGGAGATACATGGTATTATCTTGACAACTCAGGTACAATGAAAACTGGTTGGTTCCAAGTTGAAGATAAATGGTATTATTCATACCCTTCAGGAGCCTTAGCTGTCAACACAACAATTGATGGCTACGCTGTAAATGCTGACGGCGAATGGATTCAATAAGATAAAATGAAAGATTTATATCCTAAAACCTAATGAGAGCTGAGTATAAAACTCAATTTCAGAAGAAAAAGAAATAAATCTTTCCAAAATAAACCGCATCTTATCAAGGTATGTCAACACCTGATAAGATGCGGTTTTCTGATTTTAAAGAGACTGGATGCCCAGCCTCTTTTTTTAATTAATCACCCAGTCCTATACGTTCAAAGATATCATCCACTCGTTTGGTATAGTATGCAGGGTTGAAGATTTCGTCGATTTCCTCTTGTGTGAGGCGTGATGTCACTTCTGGATCTGCTTCAAGAAGTGGTTTAAAGTCTACTTGATTGTCCCAAGAGTAAGCTGTTTTTGGTTGCACCAGGTCATAGGCTTGCTCACGGGTCATGCCTTTTTCAATCAAGGTCAACATGGCACGTTGGCTAAAGATAAGACCAAACGTAGAGTTCATGTTGCGTATCATGTTTTCTGGGAAGACCGTCAAGTTCTTGACGATATTTCCAAAACGGTTGAGCATGTAGTCGATCAAAATAGTTGTATCTGGTGTGATGATGCGCTCAGCTGACGAGTGAGAAATATCACGTTCGTGCCAGAGTGCGACGTTTTCATAAGCTGTAATCATGTGACCACGGATAACACGCGCAAGACCTGTCATATTTTCAGAACCGATAGGGTTACGTTTGTGAGGCATTGCTGAAGACCCTTTTTGCCCTTTAGCAAAGAATTCTTCTACTTCGCGTTGTTCTGATTTTTGAAGACCACGGATCTCCGTTGCCATACGTTCGATAGAAGTCGCGATACTTGCAAGTACTGCAAAGTACTCAGCGTGAAGGTCACGAGGAAGCACCTGTGTAGAGATTTCTTGGGCACGGATACCAAGCTTGTCGCAGACGTATTTTTCAACAAATGGTGGGATATTTGCAAAGTTACCAACCGCACCAGAAATCTTACCAGCTTCCACTCCAGCAGCCGCATGCTCGAAACGCTCGATGTTGCGCTTCATTTCGCTATACCAAGTCGCCAATTTCAGACCAAAGGTTGTAGGTTCAGCGTGCACACCGTGGGTACGTCCCATCATGATGGTAAACTTGTGCTCCTTAGCCTTATCAGCGATGATGTTAGTGAAGTTTTCAAGGTCACGACGGATGATGTCGTTGGCCTGCTTGTAAAGATAACCGTAGGCCGTATCCACCACGTCGGTAGAAGTCAAACCATAGTGGACCCACTTACGCTCTTCACCAAGCGTCTCAGAAACTGCACGCGTGAAAGCCACCACATCGTGACGCGTCTCCTGCTCAATCTCCAAAATACGGTCGATGTCAAAGTCCGCTTTTTCACGAATCAAAGCTACATCTTCCTTAGGGATTTCCCCCAGCTCAGCCCATGCCTCGTCAGCCAAGATTTCCACCTCAAGCCAAGCACGGTATTTATTTTCTTCACTCCAAATGTTCGCCATCTCAGGGCGAGAGTAACGTTCGATCATGTTGTTAATTTTTCCTTTCTTCTTAAGCTGTTGGGAATAAGTTATCTAGGTAAACCAAGATTTCTACTCAAACTCCTCTTTTCCAATAAACACAGATGGATAGTGTAGTAATTCATTGAGATCGGTTTCCAATGGTAAATCATAGATAGCTAAATAGTTTTCAGGGTATTGTGCAGTTAGTTCTTTATATTTAGCTTGTACCTTATCTTGGTCAGCACTAGCATACAAGACTTCAACGATTGCTCCAGTCTTATCCTTTTCAATAAATGCATTAACGATAATTTGTATCATAGACTTGTACTAAAAATCAATTCCTTTCCCAAACTCAACTACAGTATCTGGCACATCACTAAACAAAGTCACATGTCCCATCTTGCGGTTGTGCTTCGCTTCTATTTTACCATACATGTGGAGGTGGGCGCTTGGATTTTCTGTCACATACTGCTCAGCAGCCTCGACATGCTGGCCGAGAACATTCAGCATAACGGCCGGCGCATGCAGTTTGATGGCTGGTAATGGTGCTCCCAGAACGCCTAGAATATGGGTATCAAACTGAGAGAAGTCGCAGGCTTCGATTGAATAGTGCCCTGAGTTATGTGGACGTGGGGCAATCTCATTGACAATGATATCATCAGCTGTCGCAAACATTTCCACACAAAGGGTTCCAGACAGGTTCAACTGTTCAGCGATTCGCACGGCCATGGCTTTGGCCTTGTCAGCTAGACTTTCTGAAATGCGAGCTGGGGCGATGGTCTTAGACAGAATATTATTGCGATGAATATTTTCCTGAACTGGGAAAACTGTCACGTCCTTGCCATTTCCTGATACGATGACAGAAATTTCAAGATCAAAGTTGACAAATTCTTCCAAGACGCAGTCAGATGAAACTGCTAGTTCATAGGCTTCTTCCAAATCTTCTGCTGAACGAATGACCTTTTGCCCATGTCCATCATAACCACCTGTTGCCGTCTTGAGGACATAGTTTTTCGACAGGTCCATATCTGCCAAGTCTTGGCTAGAAGTCACAACCTTGTAAGGAGCCACCGTTACTTGGGCCTTGTTTGAGAGAAAATCTTTTTCAAAAATACGATTTTGAGAAATGCGGAGCAGGTCTGTCCCTTGAGGGAGCTGACCATCCTTAATGACAGCATCCAAACCGTCAGCATCGACATTTTCAAACTCATAGGTGAGGACATCGCAACGCTCAGCCAACTGACGGAGGGCATCCACATCATTATAAGGAGCCACGATGATCTCCGCCACGCGAGAGGCTGGGCAATCCGCCGCAGGATCCAGCGCGATAACCTTGTGCCCCATATAAATGGCAGAAATAGCCATCATCTGACCCAGCTGACCGCCACCGATAATTCCGATTGTTTTAGATGAGCTCATTTGACGACTCCTCTGCGATTTTTCCTTGTTCTTCTGCGAAATCTGCCAGTGCTGTCGCGATAGACTGATCCTCTACTGAAAGGAGACGGAGGGCAAAGAGAGCCGCATTTGTCGCACCTGCTTCACCAATAGCCATAGTTGCAACTGGTACTCCACCTGGCATCTGAACGATGGAATAGAGTGAATCCACGCCACTAAGGGCACGAGATTTGACTGGCACGCCAATGACTGGAAGGGTTGTTTTGGAAGCTACCATTCCTGGCAAGTGAGCTGCGCCCCCAGCACCTGCGATGATAACCTTGATGCCACGGCTACGGGCTTCCTCCGCATGTTTGAACATAAGGTCAGGTGTACGGTGGGCAGAAACAACTTTCTTTTCGTAGGCAATGCCGAAGCGGTCTAGGACTTCTGCTGTTTTTTGCATGGTTGCCCAGTCGGATTTTGAGCCCATGATGATGGAAATTACTGGTTTCATAGTTAATATCCTTTTCTTTCCTTTCTTTTTTTCAATCACCTTAAGTTGTGAGGGACGGCAGCAGCCACCAAAGGTGTCTCATGCCTAAATCAGAAGCCCAAGGTCTTCCAATTTCCCTGAACGATTGGATTATCATCCAATCGTTCTCTCACAACTGCGATGATTGTTCTATATTAGCTCGCTAACGCTCACAAACCATACGACCATTAGCGTGTTTGGCGACTGCGTCGCTTTTTCTTATATCTTTATCTAATTGCCTTGCTTCCGATATCTTTTCGGTAAAAGAGGCCTTCTGTTTTTTGTTGGGCGAGTTCTTGGTAGATGGTATCTTGGGCTTCTTTGACGGTGTCTGCTGTGGTGACGAGCATATAGACACGTCCGCCGTTTGAAAGAAGGTCTTGCTCATTTTCAGCGAATTTCGCACCTGCATAGTAGGTGATGATGTCGCCTTCTGTCTTGGTTGGCAATTCAACACCCTTTTCATAGTCTAGCGGGTAACCGTTTGATGCGACAACCACACCCAGAGTCACACCCTTACCTGTCCAGGTAATGTTTGGCTCCTTGCCATCCAGAATATCTGTGATATTTTGGGCAAAATCAGAGGTTAATCGAGGTAGAATAATCTGAGTTTCAGGATCTCCAAAGCGAGCATTAAACTCGATAACCTTAGGTCCATCAGCTGTCAAGATAAGCCCTGTGTAAAGAACTCCCAGATATGGACGTCCTTCTTGGATCATACCCTCTAGGACTGGCTTGACAATAGTCTCCACTGCTGTGTCAACCACGCTCTGTGGCAAGTGTGGAACTGGCGCATAGGCACCCATACCACCCGTGTTAGGCCCTTTGTCGCCATCGTAGGCACGTTTGTGGTCCTGAGCTGTTGGCATAATGTAGAACTTGTCCCCATTGACAAAGGCAAAGAGGGAGAACTCCTCCCCATCAAGGAATTCCTCAATAACTACACGCGCACCTGAGTCACCAAATTTATTGTCCAAAAGCATCTCGTGAGCTGCTTCGACTGCTTGCTCAACCGTCTCCGCAACGACGACACCCTTCCCAAGCGCCAAGCCATCCGCCTTGACTACGATAGGCGCACCCTGCTTTTCGATATAGGCCTTGGCTTCCTCGAAATCTGAGAATGTGCCATAGGCTGCTGTCGGAACGCCGTATTTGACCATGATTTCCTTGGCAAAATCCTTGGACCACTCCAGCTCAGCTGCCAATCTTGTCGGACCAAAGGCTTTGAGACCAGCTGCATGGAAATCATCCACGATACCAGCCGCAAGGGCGTCATCTGGCCCTATAAAGGTCCAAGCAACATCGTTGGCTTTTACAAACTCAATCAATTCATAATGTTCGGAAATAGAGATATTTACCAATTCCAAACCATCCAGAGTCATCCCATCATTCCCAGGAGCAACAAAAACCTTTTCTACCTCTTTTGACTCAAGCAACTTCTTAGCAATGGCATGTTCACGACCACCCGAACCGACAACTAACAGCTTCATCTTTCAACCTCTTTTGCGAATTATTTACTAATATTATACCATAAACGTTCGTTTTAATCTTGTTTCGTTTCGCTTTTAAAGCAAAAAAAGGAAAGAAACTGTTTTCTTCCCTTTAACGTTCTTAATGTCTAAAATGTCTCACTCCTGTGAAGACCATAGTCAAGCCATATTTGTCAGCAGCTTCGATGGATTCCTGATCACGGACGGACCCACCTGGCTGGATGATAGCCTTGATACCTGCTTTGGCGATTTCTTCCACATTATCCGCAAATGGGAAGAAGGCATCCGAAGCAAGCACAGCGCCGTCAAGACGGTCTTTAGCTTGGTCAATGGCAATACGAACAGAAGCCACACGGTTGGTTTGACCTGGGCCAACACCAAGTGTCATGTGGTCGTTGGTGATGATGATACCGTTCGATTTGACGTACTTGATAGCCTTCCAAGCGAACTCAAGAGCTGTCGCTTCTGTCTCTGTTGGTTGGCGTTTGGTCACCACTTGCCAGTCAGCTGGACTTTCTTTGACAACGTCTTGGTTTTGCACCAGAAGTCCACCGACAACACCTGTATATTCTGCTTCCACTTCGCTAGCCTCTTGAGCATCAAATGGCAAAGAAAGGATACGCAAGTTTTTCTTTTTATTGGTCAAAATAGCTAGCGCCTCATCCGTATAGCTTGGTGCGATGATAATTTCAAGGAAAACGCCGTGCATCTTCTCAGCTGTCGCAGCATCCACCTCACGGTTAAGAACAACGATACCACCAAAGATAGACACTGGGTCAGACTCATAAGCGTAGTCCCAAGCAGTCTCGATGTCATCAGCCTGACCGATACCGCACGGGTTCATGTGTTTGAGAGCCACAACGGTTGGACGGTCTTTGAAATCACGGATAATACGAATGGCAGCGTCAGCATCGCGGATATTGTTGAATGACAATTCTTTCCCGTTGAGCTGTTTCGCTGAAGCAATCGAGTAGTCTGTTGGCAAAGCTTTTTGGTAGAAATCCGCGTCTTGTTGAGGGTTCTCACCGTAACGCATAGCTTGTTTGAGGTCATAGGTCAAAGTGAGCTTTTCAGGTTTGCTTTCCCCCACTTGAGCTGTGAAATACTCTGCAATCAAGGCGTCATAAGCCGCTGTATGACGGAAAACCTTGGCTGCCAAACGTTGGCGGGTTTCGTAAGTCGTTTCGCCGTTGACTGACAACTCGTTAAGCACCACATCATAGTCAACAGGGTCTACAACAACTGTTACGCTGGCATGATTCTTCGCTGCCGAGCGAAGCATAGATGGCCCACCGATATCAATGTTTTCAACTGCATCAGCGTAAGTCACGTCTGGTTTGAGGATGGTTTCCTTAAATGGGTAAAGGTTTACCACAACAAGATCAATGAGCTCAATCTGGTTCTCCTTAGCTGCTTCCAAGTGACTGTCCAAGTCACGACGAGCCAAAAGTCCCCCGTGGATATTTGGATGAAGGGTCTTGACACGACCATCCATCATTTCTGGGAAACCAGTCACATCATCGATGGCAACCGTATCCACCCCAGCATTATCAAGGGTAACCTTTGTCCCACCTGTCGAGATAATATCCCAACCGAGTTTTTTAAGTTCTTGGGCAAATTCAACAATGCCCGCTTTGTCTGAGACGCTGATTAAGGCGCGTTTAGTCATGTTTTTTCCTTTCATTTTCAAACTCTTTACCTACGCATTTTTCGATTCATAAAATATAGGGAGACGATTACCAAGACTCCCAAAATTACTGTCAGTAAAAATCTCCCCCAATAGGGAATCTCTGGGAAGAAAAAATTTACCAGTAAACGTAGAATGATTACCAAGGTAATCAAGGCAAGTGTTTCCAACCATTTTTTCATTTACTTGTCCAACAATTCTCTAATAACCTCTGGATACAACTTGTACTCTGCCTCATGAATGCGAGTTTCAAAGCTTTCAATGTTATCATCAGCTAACCTTGGCACACGGACTTGTTTAATGATTTTACCAGTGTCCACACCAGAATCTACCCAGTGAATGGTCACGCCGCTCTCTGCAACGTCAGCATTCCAAGCGTCCTCAATCCCATGAGCTCCTGGAAATTCTGGCAGGTAGGCTGGATGAATGTTGATGATTCGGCCTTCATAAGTCGCCAATAAGGTTGGCCCAACGATTTTCATGTAGCCTGCTAGACAAACCAGGTCAATCTGGTGTTCTTCCAAGAGTTCGACAAGGGCCGCTTCGTAGTCTGCCTTGCTCTCAAACTCCTTGAGTTCAAAAGCATAGGACAGAACGCCGAGCTTATCTGCACGTTCGAGCACATAGGCGTCACGATGGTCTGAAAAGACAAACTCTACTGGAAATTGTTCCGCTATCACCTGAAAATTTGAGCCATTACCGGAGGCAAAAACCGCTATTTTTTTCATTTGATGATGACACTTTCGTTTTCTTTCTTGACGATACGACCAATTTCATAGACTGGTTCATCCAACAATTCCTTGACACGACTTACATTTTCAGGGCTAACTGCTAGCATAAGTCCCACACCCATATTGAAGATTTCAAACATTTCTTCGTGTTTGATCTGACCGTATTTTTCAAGGGCTTTGAAAATCGGTAAAACTGGAACCTTGTCTTCCTCAATCTCAGCAGCCAAGTCAGCTGCAAACATACGAGGGACATTTTCGATAAAACCACCACCAGTGATGTGGGCAATGCCGTTGACCAACTCTTCCTTGATGAGTGGTAAGACACCCTTGACATAGATACGAGTCGGCTCAAGAAGAACTTCCTTGAGTTGCTTGCCTTCCAATTCTGGCAGGACTTCCTCACCTGTGTAATCCGCAAAGACACGACGGACGAGAGAGTAACCATTGGAATGAATCCCACTTGAAGCAAGTCCGAGAAGAACATCTCCCTCTGCCACTTTTGAACCGTCAATGATTTGAGATTTTTCAGCCACACCGACCGCAAAACCAGCCAAGTCATAGTCATCTTCGCCGTACATGCCAGGCATTTCAGCCGTTTCCCCACCAATGAGGGCAGCACCAGCCTGCACACAACCTTCTGCCACACCAGCAACGACTTGCTCTAGCTTAGCTGGTTCATTCTTGCCAGTTGCGACGTAGTCAAGGAAATAGAGGGGCTCCGCACCTGCAGCGATGATATCATTGACACACATGGCCACACAGTCCTGACCGATGGTATCGTGCTTGTCGTACTTGATAGCCAGCATGAGTTTGGTTCCGACACCGTCAGTTCCTGAAATCAAGACAGGTTCTTTAACCCCAGTCTTTGAAAGGTCAAACATACCACCAAAGCCACCCAGAGCTCCCATGACACCTGCACGCTCCGTACGAGCCACGTGCTTTTTAATCCGTTCAACAACTTCATAACCCGCTTCAACATCCACACCAGATTGAGCGTACGCATTTTTATTTGCCATTTTATTTTTCCTTTTCTTTTTTTGGGAAAGACTGCGACGTATTTTTAGATAAACAATTATTTTATCTAAAAATACTAGTCAGGTCTCTAGCTTTTGTCCCATAGGAGAAAGCCTCTACTGACAAATGCTTTAGTTTTTAGTCAGTAGTGAGACGTGGGGCATAAGCATTTTTATATTCCTTTTCTTTAATGGAGGATCTATTGTCTATTTGTAAAAACTGGTCTTTTCTTCCAAACTTCGACGATAGTCTTCTTCATAGTCGTAGAGAGGTGTTGGGTAGTCACCGTCAAAGTAAGCGACACAGAGACCACCATTTGGCGCATCCGTTTCAATACCAATTGAATCAATCAACCCCTCAACAGAAAGATAAGTCAGACTGTCCGCCCCAATGATTTGACGCGTTTCTTCGACCGTATGATTAGCCGCAATCAGCTCCTGACGGGTCTGGATATCAATCCCGTAGAAGCATGGATAAGCTAGCGCTGGACTGCCAATAGCAACGTGAACCTCAGTTGCACCCGCTTCTTTTAAGAGTTGAACAATACGACGAGAGGTCGTTCCACGTACAATAGAGTCATCAATCATAACCACACGCTTGCCTTTTACAACGCCTGAAACAGCAGACAGTTTCATCCGCACCCCTTGCTCCCGCAATTCTTGAGTGGGTTGGATAAAGGTACGTTGGGTGTATTGGTTCTTGATGAGGCCCATTTCATTTGGTAGCCCGGACTCTTCCGCAAAGCCCATAGCCGCGCTGAGGGAAGAATTGGGCACACCGACCACGATATCCGCCTCGTGCTTGAATTCACGCGCCAATTGGGCACCCATACGTTTGCGAGCCGTATGGACATTGACACCGTGGATATTAGAATCAGGGCGGGCAAAATAGATATACTCCATAGAGCAAATCGCGAGCTGAGTATCATCCGTATAGCTATCATACTGGATTCCCTTGTCATCAATAATCACAATCTCACCTGGCTTCAAATCACGAATCCATTCAGCACCAATAACCTCAAAAGCACAGGTTTCAGATGAAACAACCACCGCTCCGTTGGCCATTTTCCCGATAGAAAGCGGACGGAAACCATTGGGGTCAAGAGCCGCAATCAACTTGTCCTCAAACAGCAAGATATAGGCAAAACCACCTTTGACAAGGCTGAGCGCCTCCTTGATTTTTCCCATTAAGTTCGGATTGTGACTACGACGAATGAGATGAGCCAAGATTTCCGAGTCCGAAGTCGCGCTGAAAATTGCTCCTCTTTGTTCCAATTCTTTCTTGAGAGAGGCTGCATTGGTCAGATTTCCATTATGAGCCAAACCAAACTGCATATCATGAAAACGGAAGAGGAAGGGCTGGATATTATCTACAGAAGCTTCGCCAGCAGTCGCGTAACGCACATGCCCAATCGCACCAGTTCCCGTCAATTTATCCAAATTAGCAGGATTTCTGAAGACTTCTGATAAAAGTCCCATGTCACGATGGCGCTTCAATTGTCCCTGATCGTTGGAGAGGATTCCTGCCCCCTCCTGACCACGGTGCTGAAGACTATGGAGACCAAAATAGGTCAATTTAGCAGCATCTGGATGTCCCCAGATACCGAAAACACCACATTCTTCATTAAGAGATTTTACTTCGTATGTCATTTTATATACCTAATTTTTATTTGTGTAGCACCAAGAGCTAAATCTACATGACTTTTACATTACTGATACTATCTATTAGAAAATCTGTAAGTCTTATTTTCCAGTAAAGTATTTAACCGCTGACGCGAACAGGTGCTGGTCTTTATTTCCTGGGATATTTTGGAAAAGACCTTCCTCATAACGTTCTGAGTGGCCCATCTTACCGATGATTTGACCATTCTTGCTGGTAATTCCTTCGATGGCATGGACAGAACCATTCGGATTGTACTTAGAGTCCATACTTGGTTTGCCGTCAAAGTCAACGTATTGGCTAAAGATTTGACCATTGTCACGGAGCTCCGCAAATTCCTCAGCCGTCACGACAAACTTCCCTTCACCGTGCGAAACAGGAATAGCGTGGATATCGCCCACTTCTACTCCAGCCAACCATGGCGAGTTGGTATTGGCAATCCGAGTTTCCACCATCTTGGCCACGTGCTGGTTGGCATCATTGTAGAAGAGGGTTGGACTAGTACTGCTGGCATCTTCGAAGTTCCCGTATGGAAGAAGACCTGATTTGACCAAGGCCTGGAATCCATTACAGATACCAATAATCAAGCCACCACGGGCGATAAAGCTATCAATAGTTGCACGCACTTTTTCATTGAGCAGGATATTGACAATAAACTTAGCTGAACCATCTGGCTCGTCCGCAGCTGAGAAACCACCTGCAAAGAAGAGAATGTTAGCCTTGCCGATGTTGTCAACCATAGTTTCAACTGAATTGACAATGGCTTCTTCATTCAAGGTCACAAATGGCACCAAGTTGACCTCTGCACCTTCTTTTTCGAAGGCCTTGGCTGAGTCATATTCTGAGTTAGTTCCTGGGAAGACTGGGATATAGACTACCGGTTTTTCAACTTTTTCTTTAGCTTGGATGACTGTGTTAGTAGCGACAGCTGGTACTTCAGCCAGTTCTTTGGCTTGAACAAACTCTGTTGGGTAGACTTCTTCCAATTTGCCTTGGAAGGCACTGTCAAGTTTCTGTCCATCTAGCTTCACACCGTTGACAAGGAGTGTAAAGTCTGCACTTGTTTGACCGATTTTCTCTACTCCAGCAATTTCTTCAGGAGATGTTAGGACAAATCCGCCTAATTGAGCTGTCAAAGCCGTTTCAAGTTCAGGCAAGGTTACCTCTGCACCAATATGATTTCCAAAGGTAGCAAGGGCCAAACTTTCAAGCACACCGCCGTATTTGACAGCTGAAGCCGCTGTTACTTTGTGAGCCTTTTGAAGGGCTTCAAACTGAGCAAAATTTTTCTTAATCAAATCAAAATCAATCTCTGTAGCAAGAGCGTGACCTGGGATGTAGTAGATATTTTCCCCAACAGCTTTAAATTCTGGAGAGAGCACATTACGGCTATCTGCCGTCGTCACCCCAAAGGCAACCAAGGTTGGCGGTACTGTCAATTCTTCAAAGGTACCAGACATAGAGTCCTTACCACCGATAGATGGCAAACCAAGCTGAATTTGTGCCTCGATAGAGCCTAGGAGAGCTGCTACTGGCTGACCAAAACGCTCAGCTTGTTTGTCCATGCGCTCGAAATACTCTTGGTAAGAGAAACGAGCCTTAGACCAGTTGGCACCAGCAGCCACCAAACGAGCTGTCGCTTCGATCACCGCATAGGCAGCACCGTGGTATGGAGACCATTCTGCTACATAAGGGTTGAAACCTTGGGCCATAACTGACGCCGTATGAGTCACTCCGTGTTGAACTGGCAATTTCTGAACAGAAGCCTCAGTTGGTGTGAGTTGGTAGCGACCGCCAAGTGGGTGATTGATCGTCGAACGACCAACAGAGCAATCAAAGATGGTCTGCAAACCTTTTTGACTCGCATGGTTGAGGTTAGATAGAACGGTAAGGGTATCTGCTTCCAGTGTTTCTACGCTTGTTGTACGCTCCTCTGGAAGTTTGACGTCCTTGTCCACAACCTTAGCATCGACAACTACGCGCACACCATTGGTATCAAGGAAACGGCGTTCCAAGTCGACAATCGTTTCACCATTCCAGTGCATGACAAGATTTGGTTTTTCAGTCACTGTCGCCACAACAACAGCATCAATATTTTCTTTGTTACATTCTACAACGAAGGCATCTACGTCTTCTGGACGTACCACAACAGCCATCCGTTCTTGAGATTCAGAGATGGCAATTTCAGTACCATTCAATCCTTGGTATTTAAGAGGTACTTTGTTGAGGTCGATTTCAAGACCGTCTGCTAATTCACCGATGGCTACACAGACACCACCTGCTCCAAAGTCATTGGACTTCTTGATAAGACGAGTGACATCGCCATTACGGAAAAGGCGCTGAATCTTGCGTTCTTCGATGGCATTCCCTTTTTGAACCTCAGCACCGGCAGTTTCCACGGACTCAACTGTTTGAACCTTAGAAGACCCTGTCGCACCACCGACACCATCACGCCCAGTCTTACCACCTAGCAAGATAATCACGTCACCTGCTTCTGGTTTTTCACGGACTACATTGCCCTTGGGAGCAGCACCAACAACGGCACCTAGCTCCATACGTTTAGCTACAAAGCCTGGGTGGAAATACTCACGAACGTAGGTCGTCGCAAGCCCAATTTGGTTACCGTATGAAGAATAACCATGAGCCGCTGTCTTAGAAATGACCTGTTGTGGCAATTTCCCAGCGCGAGTTTCTGAAATCGGTGCTGTAATATCACCAGCACCTGAGATCCGCATGGCTTGGTAAACATATGAGCGACCTGACAATGGGTCACGAATGGCTCCACCGATACAGGTAGCAGCCCCACCAAATGGCTCAATTTCCGTTGGGTGGTTGTGAGTTTCATTCTTGAACATGAGGAGCCATGGCTCTTTCACACCATCAATATCCACTTCGATTTCTACTGAGCAAGCATTGATTTCGTCTGACACTTCCATATCATCCAAACGTCCATTAGCACGCTCATAACGACCGAAAATAGTCGCCATATCCATCAAGGTTTGAGGTTTTTCAGAACGCCCCAACTCATCACGCATGGCAATATACTTGTCATAGGTTGACTGCAATTGCTTTTGAAATTTAGAAGCTGAAAAGTCGATGTGTTTCAACTCTGTCTCAAAAGTTGTGTGACGGCAGTGGTCAGACCAGTAAGTATCCAAAACCTTGAGCTCTGTCTCAGTTGGCACGCGCCCGATTGACTTGAAATATTCTTGGATAAAGAGCAAATCATCCACTTCCATTGCCATGCCCTGCTCGGTCTTGTAGAGGGCAAAGTCTTCTGCTGTATAGCTTTCAAAGAAAGTCAATTTAGGAATGGTCTTGTCTGACTCAGAAAATTCCTGCTTGGCAATCCCTGTCGTGATGTCCTTGAAACGAGAATCAACTGGGTTGAGCAGATAGTTCTTGACCGCCTCTAACTCCGTCGCATCAATATCTTTATTGACCAAATAAAGTTGAGCAGTATTAACCGTTACATCACTCGAACTTCCTAGTAAAAGCAAGGCTTCCTGTGAAGATGCTGCACGCTGGTCAAATTGACCTGGCAGGCTTTCAATGGCAAAGAAAGCATAGTTAGCAAGATCCGCCTGTACAGCAGCTTCATCCAAGACATGGTCTGTCACCTGCTCAGAGAAGATGTGTTTCTCTGCAGGTGCAAACAGGTCCTCTGCCAAGTCAAATACATCATACACTTGCACGATGCGAATACTTTTCAAGCTTGAAAGTCCCAAGTTGTGCTGGAGTTCTCTCACCAAACTCTCTGACTTGACCTGAAAATCAGCCTTTTTTTCAACAAAAATACGTTTATCCATCAATCCTTATTCCTTTATTTCAGCTTTTACAATGTTCCAACGACCTTGAGGTTGTTATTTCAAACCCTGCAACTTTTCCCAGACAATCTCGTAAACATCTGTTAGTTCTCCCAATCCCCTACGGAGTGAAAAGGTCTGGGGGACCTTTTCAGCCTGAGTCCTTTTAGTTGAGAGACGAAGGTTTTCCGTTGCAAACAGATTATTTCAAACCTTGCAGCTTCTCCCAAACAACTTCATAAACATCGGTTAATTCACCTAGTCCCCTACGGAAAACATCCTTATCCATGTGGTTGCCATCTGCATCCCACAAACGGCAATTATCTGGTGAAAATTCATCTGCCAAGATAATCTTGCCATCCTTGTCAAAACCGAACTCTAGCTTAAAGTCAATCAACTTAAGCCCAATCTCAGCAAACCAGCCTTTCAAAAGTTCATTGATACGACGCGTTTCTTCCTTCAAGTAGGCAATCTGCTGGTCATCCGCAATTTGTAGAAATTTCACATGCTCGTCATTGATAAATGGGTCATCCAAATCATCATTTTTGTAGTAAAATTCGACAATCGGAGTCTCAAATGCGATTCCCTCATCCACACCAAAACGTTTTGAAAAGGAACCAGCAGTATAGTTGCGGAGCACGACTTCCAAAGGAATAATCTTAACCTTTTTATTGAGTTGTTCCGTGTCTGAAAGCTTCTCCACAAAGTGAGTTGCCACACCAGCCGCATTTAATTTCTCAAAAATAAAAGATGAAATCTGATTATTCAAAACTCCCTTACCAGCAATCTGCTCCTTCTTAACACCATTGAAAGCAGTCGCCTGGTCCTTGTAAGTTGAAATAATAAGATTTTCATCCTCAGTTGTATAGATATCTTTAGCTTTTCCCGAATAGATCAATTGTTTTGACATTTTAAAGTTCGCCTTTCGTATTACTTGAGCACATTCTACCATAAAAAACCTAAAATTACAAGAATTTAACCGAATAAATAATGTAGTGATATCAAAAATCATAAAGAAAAAACTGCAAGAAGAATCTTTCTCACAGTTTTAAAATCATTTAACTCTAAAAACACGAACATTACTCTTTGTTCAAAAATTGATCCAAATAATAACGCAGGTAACTTTTCTTACCTGTAATCATCTGCAGGCGACCTTCCACCCCGTACCGAAGTTTTTCAGCCTGCTCAGAAGTTAGATTAGTCTCCGCCTCAATTTTAAAGAAATTCCCTTTTTCAGTCTTGGTAGCTGTCGCATCGATGCTGGTAATAGTAGAATCTAGGAAAAGCTGATTCTTGGCATCATGAGTCGTCGTATAGCGAACAGAATCACCGACCTTGATTCTTGCTATATCTTTTGAACTAAGATAGGCTGTGAGTTTAGCTTTCCCTTCTTTCTCTAAGGACGGATAGAGTTGGGCTAGTAGGGCACCTTCTGCTACCATGGTAGAATCACTGGTCTCAGTATTAAGATGAAGCACCCCATCCTCACTCGCCGTAATTTTCCCCTTTTCTAAAAGATTTCCCTGTACCTTCTTACCTGACTCTGCTTCCAAGATTTTCTGGTCTAGAAGGGTCAATTCCTGACCAACCTTTGCTAAGTGTTGGGATTTAAGGGATTCCAATTGACTGCTTAAACCTGACGCATAGGCTTGCTGGGTACCTGAACCTGCATACTGGACACGGTAAGTAGCAAGACTAGATTCTAACTGAGAAAGCTGTGCTTCTACCTGCGCAACAGCCTGGGATTTAGCTTGCGGATTTTCCTCGCCCTGAGACTTGTAGGACTGGTAGAGAGAGTAGGCTAGATTCTGACTGGCCAAGGAAGTGCCTGTTTCAATAGCTGACTTAGCTGTCTGGTAATCGCGAATTTTAGCCTCTGTTTGGCTGATAAGGTTGCCGATTTCAGCTTGGGTTTGACTAGCTGCTGCATTCTGGGACGCGATGGTCTCATTTTGTTGCGATGTACTAGCCCTAAGACTGCCTGCTTGACTGATGTAGTCGCGAAAGGTGGCTTGGTAGCCAAACTTATCCTCCTCTGGAAAGTAATCCGTCCCTTCTTGCAGGCTCTTTTGCAAATACTCCAATTGCTTTTTTTGATCCTTGAGCATGTCCAACTGACTAGCATAGGCCTCCGCTTGGACACCCTCTGCCCCTTCTTGATATTGAACCAACAGTTCTCCCTTTTTTACCAGCTTATTTTCTTCCAAATGATTAACAAGAATGCGATTGTTGCTAGTTGACTGGATATTTGCCAGGATACGACTAGGCTCGACAGTAGCTCTAGTAGACATACTCATCTCCTTCTCTGCAACAGTTGCAAAGCCAAGTAAAAACACGAGCAGAAGGAACATGGGGACAATCACCCGACTGGAAAAATTATGGTAACGACGATTATAAAACTCCGCACTTTCTAAAAATTCTGGTTTCATCCTCTCCTCTTTCTAGCTATTGACCAAATGGGCGTAAAAACCACCCTGTGCAAGCAAATCAGCATGATTTCCTTCTTCAACAATCTTGCCCTGATCCAAGACAACAACCTTCTCTGTCCGCTCAGCAATGGTCAAGCGGTGAGCGATGAAAATCAAGGTCTTATCTAAAGCCATAAGATTATCGACAATTCGCTTCTCTGTCAGAATATCCAAACTGCTGGTCGCCTCATCCAAGATCAAGACCGGCGCATCTGTCAAGAGAGCACGTGCCAGAGCAATTCTCTGACGTTGACCACCTGAGATCCCTGCCCCATCCGAAGTCAATTCTGTCTGGTAATTCAGTGGCATGCGCTCAATGTCCTCCCGAATCTCTGCCAATTCGACCGCCCGTAAGATATCTTCCTGTGTCGTCCCCTCCTTGGCTCCCAAAAGAAGATTGTCCAAAATCGTTCCGTTAAAGACATAGGGCTGTTGAGGCAGATAGTTGATATACTGGCGCAAGGCCTTTTTATCAATCTGATTGAGATTGACACCACCCAGACTAATCTCCCCTTGACTTGGGTCGTAAAAATTAACCATCATCTTGGCCAAGGTCGTCTTACCTGACCCTGAAATCCCCACAAAAGCCACCTTAGAACCTTGGGGAATGGTCAAATTGATATCCAACAAGACGTCTCGACCATAGCCATACTTGTAAGAAACCTGCTTGAAGGTCATATCTCCCTTCATCAAGCTCAAATCCTCAACCGTTTTCTTCTCCTCAAACTCCGAAGCTACCAGATATACTTCATTTAGACGGTTATTAGCAACCTGTGCTGTCTGAAGCTTGGTTTGCAGATTGATGATATTTTCCAAAGGATTTGTAAAGTAAACCAGCAAGGTATTATAGGTAATCAACTGCCCCAAACTCATCTTGCCATCCATGACCAGAACAGCTCCCATCCAGAGAATGCCGACATTGAGTAAGAGATGGGCAACTTTTTTCAGAGCCTTTTGCTGACTCTCTGCCCGACTATAGGTAAAGGATTTTTTCAGATAATCCACAAATTCCTTGTCAATCTTTTGGTAACGCTGACTTTCACTGGTCAAAGACTTGATAGTCTCAATACCGTTGATGTCCTCAATGATAGAAGAAGACAGAACCGCATTGGCTTCCATGGTATCCCGATTCATCTTTTCAAACGGCTTCATAAAGGCAAAGATAATCACTGTATAGATAGGAAGTGCCAATAAGGTTATGAAAAAGAGATTGGTATTTTGTGAAAATAAAACAAGGGAAATAATGACAACCGTTGACACATCTAGGAAAATCGAAAGAATGGTCGAAGCCAGCGCATCAATGATACTATTAGCATCTGTAAAACGAGACACGATCTCCCCTGTCCTGCGTGTCGCAAAGAAGGACATAGGCAGGTGAAAAACATGCTTGATATAGGACAAAATCACATCAATCGATAAGCGTTGCCCCAAAACAATAAGAGATACTCCTGAGCGTAAGACAAGATCTGCTGAAGAATATAAACAATCACCAGCCCAATAGAAATAATCCCAAGCGTCGAACGCATCTGATCTGGCACATAGGTATCAATGATAGACTGCAGATAATAAGAACCCACAATATTAATCAAGGTTACCAAGAGTGTTGCCAAAACGATATTGGCAATCAAGCCACGCTGCTTCACTAATATAGGGATAAAAGAGAGCAGACCATTCTTTTGATCCTTATGAGGCTTGTAGTCTGGACTAGGTGCCATAAAAAGAGTCACTCCTGTCCATTCTTCCGCAAAACGCTCACGTGGCAGTTTGGTCAATTTCACCCCAGGATCTGGATCGGCAATATGAATGCTATCCTTGTCCTGCCCAGTCACCACATAGTAGTGGAGCAATTTCCCTTCCTTAAGCACATGAGCAACAAAAGGAAAAGTCAAATCTGGCAAGTCAAAAAGCGTCATATCCGCCTTAATTGCTCGCGTCTCAAAACCAATCTCCTCTGCCACCTTGACCAAGCCCAAAGCCGTCGTCCCATCCATGGTCGTCTTGGCCAATTCTCGTAAGTGTGCCAAAGAATAATAACTACCATAGTAACCAAAAACCATGGCTAATGAAGCTACACCGCAGTCCATCTGATCCACTTGCGGACGATAGTGACGTTTCCCAAATTTCATATTCATCTCCTTTTTCCTAATACTCAATGAAAATCAAAGAGCAAACTAGAAAACTAGCCGCAGGCTGCTCAAAACACTGTTTTGAGGTTGTATATAAGACTGACGAAGTCAATCACATATATACGGCAAGGCGACGTTGACGTGGTTTGAATTTGATTTTCGAAGAGTATAAACTCATCTGATAACAACTATCTTACCCCAATCCCCAAACAAAAACTGGACTTCCTTCCCAAATGCGCCTATCTACCTCCCAAATGCACTTTTTGGATAAAAAATAGGCAGAACAAACGTCCTACCTACTAAAAATATGGTATGAAAGGAAATTGATGTTTTACTGTCACCCTAGGCAAGCTTGGGACAAATAAATCATTGATAGCAACCTTTACGACATCCTATTTAAAGTTAATTCAATTTTTAATGTCCCTGCTATTTCTAAGCCACCTCTGGTATGATCTATTCATGGTCAGAATAGATAACACCGTTCTAAGTTACGATTCATAGTTTTTCTTACATCCTTTGTATCAAATTATTAAATTTAACGTCTGCTTCCTAGATGACGACCGTACATATAGGTAACGACTCCTAAAACACCCCAAGCGATAGCTGTAGAAGTAGTAATAATAAGTCCGCCCTCGGTACTAGCCAAATCTGCTTCTGCCATGATTTCAAATTTTTCTTCTAATTTTTTCATATCCTACCTACTCCTTTAAATATATTAACCAAACGTACGCGATAGCCAATAACCCGCTACTCCAGCTCCACCTGCAGCAAGTAATGAGCCTCCAATAACAATCAATAAACCTACTCCACCTTGTACTTGCTCTAATTCATTTTGGTCTACGATTTCAAATTGATTCAAATTTTGCATGATATACTCCTTTTTAAATAATACTAGCTAATCCAATAGCTACTCCTACTAATAAACCCACTATTCCTGAGGCTGATATAATAATAGCCGCAAATTCGTTTGAAAGCTTCATTTATTCTCTCTTTATCTCTTGTTTCGACTAATTCCAATAGCTACACCTGCACTCAAACCTGCAAATGCTGAACCTGCAATAATACTAGCTGCTACTGCTATCGGAATAATTCCTCCATCCACATTCATCAACTCTTCTTCTGTAAGAGCTACAAAGTTCTGTTCCATTTTGTCAAAATTTATCATCTTTTTCTCCTCTTGTTCTATTTTTTCTAAATCTTATCTTCTAAAAAATGGGGTTCCAATAAATACACTACGTAACAATAGACCTGTAATTAGACCCCCTTGATAACTTTCCTTACTACCACCAACCAGCAAGGCTAAGTCGCTTTCCTTTAATACTTTAATAGTATACTTGTCATTCATCGCTTATCCTCCTAAAAACCTAAACCTCTACGAAATCCAATGTACCAATCTGCAAGGGTCTTCGTCCAATTTTCTCCACCTTGAATATCGGTCAATTCTTCCGAAGTTAGCTCAATAAATCCGTAATAATGTTCTTTCATTATTTTATTCCTTTCCTTTTCTTCTCACTTATATTTTTGAGAAGTGATTTAAAATAAACAGGTAAATTTCATTTATTTTAAATACCATTTGATAAACCATGGCAATAAGATTGGTAAATACATCGCGTAGACTCCTTTCTTTTTTCCTCTTACTTATTTATTCGAAAAATAATCCGAAAATACACAACTAAATTAAATTTATTTCAAAAACAACAACTTAATGAACCACGGATAAAAAATTGGTAGATACATGAACTAGGCTCCTTTCCTTCTCCTCTTACCTATCTATTCGAAAAAGAAGTCAAAAAAATAAGAATATCAGAAAATTTTCCGACATTCTTATTGATAAACTCATCCAAGTCTAACAGATATTAGACATTGAGATGTTTTTTAAGGGTTCTTCTGGCTGTTCGTGATACGGGGAAATGCAAACCTTCTAACAAGGTCACTTCTGTGGCAGTCATCTCTTCAATGGCCTGTAAACTGACTAAAGTATTGCGATTAGCATAGACAAAGTAATCTTTTTCAGCCTTGGCAGCGATATCCTTGAGACTGCCATAAATGGTCTTGATAGAGTGATTGGCATAATAGACCTTGATACGATGGGATTCCACTGAGGTTTCAAAGGCTAAAATCTCATGGTAGGGCAGAGTAAAGCCCCGTCTTCCCTCAAAACTATAGGTAAAGAGACGCATATTTTCCCTCTTGTCCACTGCCAGTACATAGTCCAGACAGCGTTCCAGCTGATGACGGTAATCCTCCTCTGGCTGATCCTTGGAAATAAAATCCAAGGCAGACAAGTGATAGCGAAAAGCTAGAGGCAAGGCCTCCGAGTGCGTAGACACAAAGACAATGCTTGTAAAAGGATCCCGCTCCCGAACCTGTTGAGCAACTTGAAAGCCCCGTTCACGCTCTCCATCAATCTCTAAATCCAATAAATAGAGCTGATAATGGTCAAAATACTGAGAATACTTTTCAACATCTCCATAGTTTTTGGCAATATCAATTTCCAATCTCAAATTGCGAGAGCGACCAATATCTAGCAAAGTCTGCTCTATCCGTCCTTGCTGGACTCTATCGTCTTCCAAAACTAAAATTCTCATTCCTCTCCCCCTCGTTTCTCATCCTTAAATGGCAATTCTAAATCTTGTCTAAAGGTCGTCTCTCCTAGCTGGGTATCTAAGTTTAAATCATAATGAAAAACCATATCCTCCAAGGTCGCTAAGCCCAGTCCACTGTGGTTTCCCTTGGTAGAGTAACCCTTTTGACTGAGAATGCTGGGATTCAGTTCTTCTTTCTTACGAGTGTTTTCAATGATAAAACGGACACTCCTATCACCTGCCAATAAAGCAACCCGAATCTGCGGATTTTCAGCCTCGCTCGCTGCCTCTAAGGCATTTGTCGTGAGGATAGAGAGGATACGGATAGCCTCCAACATCGGCAATGCCAGCTCTTCTACGACCCCCACCGTCTCCAAACTAAAATGAATTCCCTGATTATCAGCCACAATCATGGCTTTTGCCAAGGTATTGCGAATAGCTATATCATGGATATTATGAAGATTAAAGGCCGTGTAATCCGCCTTCCTCAGCTTTTCATTGGTCTTTAGAAAGACATCTTGATAAATGGTAGACACCTCAGCCATATCTTGATTAGCTATAGCAGGCTCCATACTGGCGACAATCCCTGCAAAATCATGACGAAAACCGCGAACCTCATCATAGAGATGACCCAGCTTGTCCACCATCCCTTGCAAGGAACGATTTTCATCTTCCTGTCTCTTAATGGTTTGCTCATCACGATAAACCTGCTCCAAATGCTTGATGTAAAAGAGCCAAGAGAAAAAGAGAATGAAAATTAAGAGAGAAATGGTCGTGTCAAAACGAACGTAGAAAGGATTACATCCTCCAGACATGATGGATGAAAACAGTCTGAAACCAAACAATAAGGATAAGATCCACATACTTTTCGTCACTAACGATTGAAATTTATCTAAAAATAATATATTGAGATCAATTCCCCATCGTCTTAAAATGACAACAGACAAAAACAACGAAATCAAACTAAATACAGAATTAAATCCACTATGCAAGAAATCAGATAGTTCAGAGTAGTCAAATATCAATCGTATTATAAATGTCAAAATCAAATATCGAATACTTTGATAAAACATAAATAGATAAAGGGCAAGAAAGAGAGCTTCCTTCTTCTTTTTCTTTAACACAATCCAAAATATTATATAAAAGAATAATAAATTGCCAACATGCAAGAAACTCGGAAAAACGAAGGTAGCAAATAGCTGAAAAACTACCCAAAGAAATATAGAGCGTTTGTCATAAAATGCTTTAGAGAGTTGACTACCTAGATAAATCGGAGGAGCTAAAATATTGATTAAAATCAATATAAACACTAAAAATTCAAGTAATATAATCATAAATCTGTTTAGTTAACACATTTTAATCAAAATACTATCTTGGCTCTGGGAGTAGATGTAGCCAATGGTAAATATCTTCAAAAATCCCTCCACCATTCACTTCCTCCAATACCTCTGGGGTTAACTCTTCAAATTGCTCCAATTCTACAAATATATTTTTCATTTCCATGACAGACTCCTTTTCATTATTTTATAGATAACTCTATCCCCTGCTCCATCTACAAAAGGCTTTAGTTTCCTTTTAAAATACAAGAAATCTAAAGCCTCCTGAAAATGGTATATTGGTTAGAGTGTTAACAATTAGTTGTGAAGATATTATTTTTATTTAACCACGACCACTTTATAATATTCGTTTGAGTGTGGAGATTCAATTTTAATTTTTTCACCATATAAACCATCAATTTCTTTATCAAGGAAATTTGAAACTCCTGATGGCAAGCGTTTCATCTTAAGAATTTCACCAGATTGATCCGCATAGGCTAGGATATGATGGTGTGTAGTGGTTGCTCCATCATCAATTAATACAAAGTAACCTGTTTTGAGCTTACCTTGCTCATTTTCTAAATAGTATAGTTTATTGTTATTGATTGTAAAGTTAGTAGCTCCAAGACGAAGTCGTGCACCTGGATTTTCTAAATAGACATCATTGCCAACTTTTTTAATCTCTGAATAGGTTGTCATTGCTGGGATATTAACCACACGATGTCCATTTTCATCAAAGTAGTAACGATTTGGTAAGTTTTGGAAGTTCTGTACAACTGCCTTAGAATCAATTTCTTGTCCTTCATCTTTATTATCTACCAGAGCTAAGGTTGTATTTGAAACCTCATCCCCATATTTGTCGGAAAACTTCTTGAACTCTGGTCTGATATACCAAGCATTTTTTTCAATAATAACATCGTCACCTTTAGCATTTAGCAAATATTCTTGCCCATCTCCAAGTTTGACAATATCATGAATATTGTATCCAGAATCTTTTCTATTTGCTAGATAGCCATCCTTACCAATGACATAACTTTCCCCATCACTGGCTGGAACAGCTCTATCTGCGACCATTGCACCTGATTTTTCAAAGTAAGACCATTGACCATTTGCAGTTGCCCATCCTGTTGCCATAGCGCCACTGCCTTTTAGGTAGTACCAAGTAGACCCTTCTTTGTACCAACCTGTGCGCATAGCACCACTATCTGCCAGTGAGTACCATGTGTTACCTTCCTTGTACCAGCCAGTACGCATAGCGCCACTATCTGCTAGGGAATACCATGTATTTCCGTCTTTGAGCCAGCCTGTCTGCATTTTACCAGTGCCGTCGAAGTGATACCATGAGCCAGCATTTTGTACCCATTTATCCTTAGCTAGACTGCCATCTTGTGAAAGATTCCAGTCAGCACCATTTTTAACCCAAGTATCTGCAGCTTGTGCTTGGTTGATAGACAAAAGTAGAGCAGCACCTGCAAGCAAACCAAGTGTGAGTAGTTTAGATTTTTTCATAGCCATTTCCTCCTTTATTGAATAGCTATAGGAGGGTTTCCCCTCTTTATTTAGCTATATTCTAATACTTTTCATAATCAAAGTCAATAATATTGTGAAAGATTAGACAATATTACCAATATCTACGAATTGTATTTTGAGTAATACCGTATTGATCCATATAAGAAACATATTGACCTGGATATGGAGCATGAACTACCTTTCCACCACCAACATAAATACCTACATGGTCATTTGTCTCTTCACTATTATACAAAATCAAATCTCCAGCTTGTTGAGAACCATTACTTACATAACTTCCTCCTGTTGCTTGACCATAGGTCACTCTAGGAATACTAATATCGAACTTAGCATGAATAGCCATCGTAAATCCTGAGCAATCTACGCCACTATTCAAATCTGCCCCACCCCAAACATATGGGATTTTCCCTACAAATGTCTCGGCATATTCACCAAGTGCCTGTCCACGATTTTCTACCCATACACCACTGGCTCTAAAGAAGTATGGTGTACCATTCACACGTTGATAACCAGTGACCATAGCACCACTAGCAGATAAGTAGTAATAATTACCATCAGGTTGAATCCAAGTATTTTCTTTCATCCATCCTTGGTCATCAAAATAGTACCACTTGCCATCTAATTGTTCCCAATTTTTAGCATAACCACCTGAACCGTATTTAAACCACCATTTACCATTGGTTTGCATCCATGTTCCTTTCGGATCACGATATTGATTGAAAGCTTTCTTCTCTTGATTTCCCTCTGCTTGGGTTTCTTTATCTTCAAAACCAATCAATTTTACTTGATCAGCTTCTTCAGCTTTTATCTTGCCTTGATTAACTAATTGAGCAATCGCTTCTTTCTCACTTGCTGATGGGGAATCAGCATAGGCTACCGTAGTATTTGCTAGGAGAACGCCTCCTGCAAGAACTAACAAACTAGAATAAAGATATTTTTTCATCGTGAAAATCCTTTCTTTTTTCTCCTTTTTGGAGATTGATTTTTCTGATTTCATTATATCCCTTATTTGTTTTCATATCTCTCCTGTCCCTAGAAAGACTAAATTTGTTCCTAAACGGTCACTTGAATCAAAGAAAAATTCCAAAGCAAATGCCTTGGAACTTCTTATCTTTATTTTGCTTGAATGATCTTAACCACATCTCCTACATTTTGGAGTTGGTCAATTTCCTCATCACTGATTTCGATGCTAAATTCATCTTCCAGTGTCAAGATAAACTCCATCAAGTCAACGGAGTCAGCATCCAAATCGTCTTTCAGACTCAAGGATTCTGTCACGACAAAGTCCTCTCCCTGTCGCTCTTGGATAATAGTCACAATACGGTCAAAAATTTCTTTTTCTGTCATCTCTTTTATTCTCCTGAAAATTCACGCGCAGTCTGGGCAACTACGTCTGTTTCTAGCATGGTACGAATCTGGCGAATTGTACTATAAACAGCCTTGGCATCGCTTGAGCCATGAGTCTTGATAACAGGTGCCTTGACACCAAACAAGACCGCTCCACCAACATCAGAATAGTTAAGCTGTTTTTTCAAACCTCTGAGGCTGTCCTTGAGAAGGAGGGCGCCTAATTTCGCTCGAAGACCACCACCTGTAATAGCTGTCTTGAGCAAGCCCATAATTCCCATGGCTGTCCCTTCAATGGATTTGAGCACAGCGTTTCCCGTGAAACCATCTGCCACAACAACATCCGCAACGCCATTCATCAAATCACGCGCTTCCACATTTCCGATAAAGTTCAAACTTTCATCAGCTGCTAGTAATTCGTAAGTTTCCTTACGAAGCGGGTCACCCTTGCTACTCTCTGTTCCATTGTTAAGCAAGCCAACACGAGGTTGCGCAATGCCACGAACATTTTTAGCATAGAAGGAACCCAGAATAGCGTATTGATGGAGGTGCTGGGCTGTATTCTCCGCATTGGCACCGAGGTCCAGCATGTCAAAACCCTTCCCATCTACAGTCGGCAAGGTCGACATAAGCCCAGGACGGTCGATATTCTTGATACGACCCACGATGAAGAATCCAGCCGCCAACAAAGCACCTGTATTCCCAGCCGAGAGGACAGCGTCTGCTTCACCCTCTTTGACAGCCTTGGCTGCCAATACCATACTGGCATTTTTCTTCTTCCGAATAGCTCTCGTAGGTTCATCGTCTGAATCAATCTTTTCATCCGTATGGATAATGCTGACGCGCTCTGTCGCTGTCAGATATTGCTTGATTTTAGCTTCATCTCCATAGAGTTGAACCTCAATATCTGAAAAGTCAGCCAGGGCTTGATTGACCCCCTCAACGATGGCCTGAGGTGCATAATCGCCCCCCATTGCATCTACTGCGATTTTTTTCATTTGTTTTCCTCTTTTAGTAATTGACCCCAGTCTGCTAGGGAATCAATAAATTTCTTTGATTTTAGGTGAATCCCAACGTACTCTTCGTAGAGTTGATCCATAAATTGGCGTAGCTCTTGCTTGATTTCAGGCTTGAGCGAAATGGTCTCCAAGGTCTCAAAATCAATGGCTTGAAATTGATTAAGCAGATAAGGGATGTTGGGATTGATATGGCAACGTCTCTCATCCTCATGATAATGGTCTGGACAGAGACAGGCTCCATATTTGAAAGAAAAATCAAAAGCCTGACCAACCCGATGACAAAAGACACACTCATTAAAATTGAAACTAATTCCAAATCGGGTCAAGATTTGAATTTCAAAAATATTGGTCAAAACCTGATAATCCAAGCCCGCTTCCATCAACTCCAAAGTCTTTTGCAAAAAAGCAAACAAGGAAGCATCCTGCTGATTGTCCTGCAAACTAGCATCTGCAAGAGCTGCCACATAGGTCGCATAAGCCATGACAAAGAGGTCACTATTAATCTTGGGAAAAGTCATCACCTCATGATAGTCCTCAATGTAACTAAGCCCATCATCATTGATTCGCAAGAGAAATCGTGCCAGCACCAAGGGCTGAATAACCGGCGCCAGCTTAGACTGGCCAGCATGTTTAACGAAAAACATGCGCTTGCCAGCCTTCTCTGTAAAAATCTTGACTAGCTTGTCATCCTCACGAAAGTTACGATTGTAGAGCACCAAGCCTTGACTCGTGATAGACTGAATCATGCTTCTCTCATGTACTCCTCAAGTCGTTTCATTGCTTCTTTGATCGTCTCCATGCTGGCTGCATAAGACAGGCGAACATAACCTTCTCCATAACGCCCAAAGGCAGCACCAGGGATAAAGGCAACAGCCTTCTTCTGAGCAAAATCCTTCAGAAAAGCAAAAGAATCTTGATTATATCCTGCTGGAATCTTAGCAAAGATATAAAAGGCACCGTCTGGTTTGATAATCTCAAAACCAAGAGCAGTCATTTTCTCGATAATATAATCTCGACGCTGGATGTATTCCTTCTTCATAGGTTCCGCATCATTTTTACCAGCCGTCAAGGCTTCTACCGCAGCATGTTGAGTCATAGTATTTGCGGCAGTCACCAAGTACTGGTGACTCTTAATCAACTGAGCTGTAAAGGCTGCAGGAGCAAAAATCAGACCCAAACGCCAACCTGTCATGGCATGTGATTTAGATAGACCATTGATAATAATAGCCTGATCTCTCAACATGGTTCCCAGAGACACATGGGCTTCGCCTGTGTAGGTCAATTCTGAGTAAACCTCATCACAGACAACAAAAATTTCGTACTTGCGTAAAACAGCTGCCAAGTCTTCCAACTGCTCCCGACTATAGGTAATTCCTGTCGGATTAGCCGGATAGTTGAGAATAACCGCCTTGAGCTTGTCTCCCTGCTCCAAAATGGCCTTCTCCAACATTTCAGGAGTCAAGACAAAACCATTTTCAGTTGTGTCAATCTCGACAATCTCTGCCCCAACTAGATTGACAATCGGTTCATAACCTGGATAGGCAGGAGCTGGCAAAAGTACCTTGTCTCCCTCTTCCAAAATAGCCGTCAAAGTAGCAGATAAAGCCTCTGTCGCCCCAATTGTAACCAAGATTTCATTTTCAGGAGCATAGTCCAGTTGGTACTTTTCCTTAACAAAGTCACTGGCTGCCTGACGTAGAGTCAGCAGGCCACTCATCCCTGTATAGTAGGATTGGTTCTGGTCAATCGCTCGTTTGGCCGCCTCCTTGACATGGTCTGGCGTTGTAAAATCAGGTTCCCCCAAGGTCAAACGCAAGACCCCAGGAATCTCAGAAATAGCCTGGTCAAACTGACGAATCAACGAAACTTGAATCTTATCTAACTGTTTATTAAAGCGCTTAGTTAAGTCCATAGATACCTCCTACTTTCAAAACGTATCTCTATTATACTACAAAAGCCCCCCGACCGCAAAAATACATGATAGAATAACGCTAGCATGACAAATTGAAGTATGTTAAAATGGATTTGTCGCAACTCCACTAACGAACTTAGTTTGGAGGTGAGTTTTTGCTAATCTTCGTTACAGTTATTCTAGCACCATTACTGATTACTATTACCGGTAATGTCATTTCTGAGTGGATAGTCAGAAAGTGGTTAGATAAGCGCGACAAAAAAATATAACCTGAGTTTAGTTTTAATGTAACTGGACAAAAAGAAATACCAGAGGTGGAGCTCTGGTATTTTTGTTTTTGCCAAGACTTCGTTACAGTTCTTGTAGGATTATTATTACATAATTAGCACTACTTGTCAAATAATTGTTAGCTCCACTTTCTATTTTACTTTTCCTCTCTACAGGTCTATAATGGTAACAGATTCTATTTGGAGGTTTTTATGTCATTTCTATCAAAAAATGGAGCAGGCATCTTGGCCTGCCTTCTCATTTCCATTCTATCTTGGTACTTAGGAGGATTCTTCCCTGTTATTGGCGCGCCCGTTTTTGCCATTTTCATAGGCATGCTCCTACATCCCTTTCTCTCGTCCTATAAACAACTGGATGCGGGATTAACCTTTAGTTCTAAAAAATTGCTCCAGTATGCCGTTATCTTGCTTGGTTTTGGTCTCAATATCTCGCAAGTCTTCGCAGTCGGACAATCTTCACTCCCTGTCATCCTGTCCACCATTTCAATAGCCTTGCTTGTTGCCTACCTCTTCCAGCGCTTCTTTGCACTGGACACAAAACTGGCTACCTTGATTGGAGTGGGTTCTTCTATCTGTGGGGGCTCTGCCATTGCGGCAACAGCGCCCGTTATCCATGCTAAGGAAAAGGAAGTAGCCCAAGCCATCTCCGTTATCTTTTTCTTCAATGTCTTGGCTGCGCTCATCTTTCCAACCCTCGGCACCTGGCTTCATCTATCCAATGACGGCTTCGCCCTCTTTGCAGGAACTGCAGTCAATGATACTTCCTCTGTAACCGCCACAGCTAGCGCCTGGGATAGTCTCTACCAGACCAATACCCTCGAGTCTGCAACCATTGTTAAACTCACACGTACTTTGGCCATTATCCCTATCACGCTCTTTCTATCCTACTGGCAAAGTCGCCAACAAGAAAACAAGCAAAGCCTACAACTGAAAAAAGTCTTCCCACTTTTTATCCTTTACTTTATCCTTGCCTCTCTCCTCACTACACTACTCACCTCTCTAGGTGTGTCCAGTAGTTTCTTTACCCCTCTCAAACAACTCTCTAAATTCCTTATTGTCATGGCCATGAGTGCTATCGGTCTCAAAACCAATCTGGTCGCTATGGTCAAATCCAGTGGAAAATCCATTCTTCTCGGAGCCATCTGCTGGATTGCCATCATCCTCACTAGTCTTGGTATGCAGACCCTTATCGGTATTTTCTAAACTCTTCGAAAATCTCTCCAAACCACGTCAACGTCGCCTTGCCGTAGGTATGTGACTGACTTCGTCAGTCTTATCTACAACCTCAAAACAGTGTTTTGAGCTGACTTCGTCAGTTCTATCTGCAACCTCAAAACAGTTTTTTGAGCAACCTGCGGCTAGTTTCCTCTTTGCTCTTTGATTTTCATTGAGTATAACACAAAAGGTAGCCCACCAGCTACCTTTTTCTTATGCTTCCTCAATCAAGCGTGTGTGTTCTCTCTTGATGCAACGATTCATCACGATATCATCACATCCACCAGCACGCAAGATCTCTTCCGCTTCTAGACTTTCAAGTCCTAGCTGTGCCCAAAAAATCTTGGCATCAGCTTTGAGAAAATCACGCGCCACATCTGGCAAAAACTCACTGCGCCGGTAAACATTGACAATATCTACAGGAAAAGGAATCTCAGCTAGGCTAGCATAGGCCTTTTCACCCAAGATTTCACCACCTGCCGCCTTGGGATTGACTGGGATAATTTTATAACCCCGAGCCTGCATTTCCTTGGTCACTCGATTACTGGTTGTTTCCTCACGGTCAGACAAGCCCACCACAGCAAGGGTTTTACTCGTTGCGAGATACTGACGAATCACGCCATCACTTGGATTGATAAATTCTTGACTCATAGAAATCCTCCTTTTTCATCAGTATAGCACATTTTGAAAAGGCTTGCATAATTCTACTACAAAAAAGGAGGACTAGCCCCCTTTTTATTTAGCCTCGTACCAGGTTGCCCCTTCATTTTCATCTGCGATAAGGGGAACACTAAGTTGAATGGCTTCTTCCATGGTTTGTTTGACCAATTTTTTCATCTCTGTCAGTTCAGATTTAGGAACTTCAAGTACGATTTCATCGTGCACTTGCAACAGCATCTTAGTCTGATAACCACCTGCAACCAAGGCTTTATCCAGCTGAATCATGGCAATCTTGAGAATATCTGCTGCCGAACCCTGGATAGGAGAGTTGATAGCTGTCCGCTCTGCAAAACCACGAATGTTGAAGTTGCGCGAATTGATATCTGGCAACTCACGACGACGCTTAAAGAGGGTCTCTACATAGCCCTTATCACGCGCCTCACGCACCACTTCATCCATGTAGTTTTTAATACCTGGGAAGCGTTCAAAGTAGGTATCAATGTAGGCCTTGGCCTCCTTACGGCTAATGCCCAAATTATTAGACAAGCCAAAGTCGGAAATCCCGTAAACCACTCCAAAGTTAACTGCTTTGGCATTTCGACGGTCGTTTGCAGTCACATCCTCAGGACGCTCAATGCCAAAGACCCTCATGGCTGTTGAGGTATGGATATCCGCCCCCTCTTGGAATGCCTTAATCAAGTGCTCATCCTTAGAGATATGCGCCAAAACGCGCAATTCAATCTGTGAATAGTCGGAGCTGAGCAGAACACTATCCTCCCACTCTGGCACAAAAGCCTTACGAATGAGACGACCTTGTTCCAAGCGAACAGGGATATTTTGCAAGTTTGGATCCACACTAGACAGACGTCCAGTCTGGGTCAAATCCTGAACATAGCGAGTATGAATCTTGCCATCAGCCAAAATCCAGTCCTGCAAGCCAATCACATAAGTGGATTGAATCTTAGCAATCTGACGATAGTCTAGGATTTTCTTAACAATCGGAGCAATAGGAGCCAGGCGCTCCAACACATCCACCGCTGTCGAGTATCCAGTCTTAGTTTTCTTAGTGTATTCTAGAGGAAGTCCCAATTTTTCAAAGAGAAGTACACCCAATTGCTTAGGCGAGTTGATATTAAACTCCTCACCAGCCAGTTCGTAAATCTCCTGAGTGAGTTTTTCAATGACAAGCTCATTTTCAGCCTGCATCTCAAGCAAGGTCTCTTTCTTGACCGTAATCCCAGCAATTTCCATCTTGGCAAGGACAAAGGCTAGAGGTTGCTCCATATCATAAAGAAGCTCTAATTGCCCATTTTCGCTGAGTTTTTCCAGCAATATAGGCTCTGTTTCGACCAAAACAGCAAGCTTACGAGCTAAATGCTCCAAGAATTTCTCACGTTCAGGAAGGGTCTTCTTGACTCCCTTACCATAGAAAGTCTCATCATCAACCAAATAAGTCTGACCATAAAGACTAGCGATGGTCGCAATTTCATTGTCCTCCACAGTCGAAAGGAGGTATTTAGCCAATCGGCTGTCAAAAGCAGGCGCCTGCAAATCCACACCCAAACGATGCAAGAGAACTTTAGCCTTCTTGAAGTCATAAACTCTCAGAGGTGTTTTTTCTAAAAAGTCCTTGAAAATCGGCTCTTGCAAAAGCTCAAGCTTGTCTGTAGCATAGAGCTTATCCCCACAAGACCAGGCAAATCCAACCAAATCATCCGTATGGTAATTCTCCCCAAAGAGTTCAAAATGGAAGATAGACTCTTCACTCAGCATATTTTGACTGATTTGGTCAACAATAGTAAAGTCCAAACTCTCAGCCACATCAGCTGATGACACATTTAAAGCCTGTTTGAGCTGTTTGAAGCCCATCTCATCGTAGAATTTTCCAAGATTTTCCACATCTGGACCACTATAGACCAAATCCTCCAAACCAATCTCAACCGGTGCCTCGGTATCAATGGTCGCCAGTTTTTTCGACAAAAAGGCCTGTTCCTTATCATTGATGAGATTTTCCTTCATCTTAGAAGCCTTCATCCCATCAATATTTTCATAAATTCCCTCAAGCGAACCATGCTCCAGCAAGAGTTTGATACCAGTTTTTTCACCGATTTTGGTCACCCCAGGGATATTATCCGACTTATCACCCATGAGCGCCTTGAGATCGATAAACTGAGTCGGTGTAATGCCCATCTTTTCCATGAGATATTCTGGCGTAAAGGCCTCAAACTCAGCCACACCTTTCTTGGAAAGTTCAACCACCGTATGCTCATCCGTCAGCTGAATCAAATCCTTGTCCCCACTGATAATGGTAATATCAAAACCATTCTGCTCTGCTAGTTTATCCAGTGTCCCAATGATGTCATCCGCCTCATACTGAGCCAACTCATAATGACGAATCCCCATATGATCCAGCAACTCACGAATAAAGGGAAATTGCTCACGAAACTCATCCGGAGTCTTAGCCCGACCACCCTTATAGTCCGCATACATCTCTGTACGGAAGGTCGTCTTTCCCGCATCAAAAGCCACCAAAATATGACTCGGCTCAACCCGCTCCAACAAATGGCTTAACATCAACTGAAAGCCATAAATCGCATTGGTATGCAAGCCAGCCGCATTCTTAAAACGGTCCAACTGCTGATAGAGCGCAAAAAATGCTCGAAAAGCAACAGAAGACCCATCAATCAATAATAATTTTTTCTTATCCATACACCCATTATAAAGGAAAGCACCAAAAAATACCATTGGGAAGAGCCAGACCGAGTATTTTTCATCCTTTTTCCGAATAAATAGATAGAGCCAGAGAATCTAGTAAACCTAGATTTAAAAATGTGCTATAATGAAAGGAGAAGCAATATGACTGTACGTCATCCGGGTATCAGCCCAACCAATGATTTGGTTGCTAAGAAAATCTTTAGCAATCCAGAAATCACTTGTCAATTTATTCGCGATATGCTGGATTTACCAGCAAAAAATGTGACGATTTTGGAGGGAAGTAACATTCACGTCTTGCCTTCCCTGCCGTACTCAGCGCAGGATTTCTATACCAGTATAGATGTTTTGGCAGAGTTAGACAATGGCACGCAGGTTATTATCGAAATCCAAGTGCATCATCAGAATTTTTTCATTAATCGTTTGTGGGCTTACTTATGCAGTCAGGTCAATCAAAATCTCGAAAAAATTCGTCAACGAGAAGGTGATACACATCAAAGTTACAAACACATCGCCCCCGTTTATGCCATTGCAATCGTGAATAGCAATTATTTCCAAGATGACTTGGCTTTCCATAGCTTTAGTATGCGCGAGGACACGACAGGTGAGGCTTTAACAATTACAAACAATGGACAAGAAAACCATCTAGTCAAGATGGCATTCTTGGAATTAAAAAAATATAGAGAAACCAGCAAAGACGAGGTTCGCAAACCCTGGTTGGAATTTTTTGGGAATAAACCCTTTACCCAACAACCCGAGCGAGCCATTAGCCAGGCAGACCAACTGCTAGACTACAAGAGCTGGTCCGAGGAGGACAGGAAAATGTTTAGTGAACAGCGTAGACGCGAAGAACAAGCCTTGTTAGCACAGGACTATGCCTTGGAACAAGCTGAAGAAAAAGGTTTAGAGCGTGGGCGAGCTGAGGGTCTTGAACAAGGTTTAGAGCGTGGAAAAGTTGAAGGTCAAATCTTTACCTTTCTAGATTTAGTACGTCAACATGTTTTAACTTCCGAATTTGCGAGTGAGCAACTAGGCATGACGGTCGCTGAGTTTGAAGAACTATTGAAAGACCATTGTAAATAAGATTAAAAAAATACAGAGAAACCATCAAAGACGAGGTTCGTAAGCCATGGTTGGAGTTTTTCGGGAACAAACCCTTTACCCAGCAACCTGAGCGAGCCATCAGTCAAGCAGACCAACTGCTAGACTACAAGAGCTTCTTTGGGTTTACGACACGAGAAATTTGATGATTTTTCTTTACTAGAGGAGTCTCAGCGACCATCATTTTCAAGCACTGATAGCACTTGAAACGACGCTTTTTAAGTAGAATTCTAGTAGACATACCAGTCGTTTCAAGGTAAGGAATCTTAGACGGTTTTTGAAAGTCATATTTCTTCATTTGGATTCCACAGTTAGGGCAAAGTGGAGCCTCATAATCCAGTTTAGCAATGATTTCTTTGTGGGAATCCCTATTGATGATATCTATAATTTGGATATTAGGGTCTTTAATGTCTAGTAATTTTGTGATAAAATGTAATTGTTCCATATGAATTTTTCTAATGAGTTGTTTGGTCGCTTTTCATTATGGATCTTATGGAACTTTTTTTCTACAACAAAATAGGCTCCATAATATCCATAGGGATTTACCCACTACAAATATTATAGAGACTAAGTTTATAGAACAACATAAAAGTGAACAAGACTAAAATATCGTTTTGTTCACTTTTTTCTTCTTTCAATAGAACTCTCACTATAGTCCATATCACAAAAAGAGAAGGTCATAATCCTTCTCTTTTATATCTTCAACTAATTAGTTTTTGCGTTTCACAAATGGAAGGGCACCAAGGAGTAATCCAAGGAATCCTAATGATGCAACTGCAACATTATCTTTACCACCAGTGTTAGGAAGTTCTTTCTTATCTTCTACTTTCGCAGCTGGAGCTTGATATGTATTATCTTTATTAGTACCTGCTACAGTTGTAGTAACCGCAGGAGTTGCTGGGGTTTCAGCTGTTGGTGTAGCCGGAGCTGGTGTTGGAGCTTCAGTTGCTGGAGTAGCTGGCGTTGGAGCTTGTTGAGCTTGTGATTCATTTGGAACAGGATTTCCAGGAGTTGGTGTTAGTCTTGAGTCTGAATTTGGAGTAGAATAGTGATTAGTTACTTTTTTGTAATAGTTAGTAATAATACCATCTTTTTCTTCAGATTTCACAAAAGTATAACCTGCAATTGATTTACCTTTGAAATGACCTTCTTCAGCATTCAAAATATCAGCGTTAGTAGCAATATCAACATAGCGTGTGACTTTTAAGTCTTCTGTATCATTACTTCCAGATAGAACCTCAGCTTTATTATTAATTAAAGTATTTAAGGCATCTTCTAAATCAGCTAGACGATCTTTTAATCCATCTTTATAATAATCTTCAACACCTTCATTTTCTTCGCTGTCTTTGATTTGCTCTTTTACTTTAGAGATTTCGTCTAAGATTTTTTTGATTTCAGGGTTATTAACACCAAACTCTGGAACTTCATTAACAGCAGCTTCAACAGCGTTAACTCCGCCTTTGAATGCTGGAAGTTCTGGTTGTACAAGTGCATCTCCGTTTGAAGCTTCTGGTTTAGTTGGTTTTGGAGCTTCTCCTTCAGGTTTTGCAGGAGTTGGAGGTGTTGTATCATTCACTCCACCATTGAATTCTGGAAGTTCTGGTTGTACAAGTGCATCTCCGTTTGAAGTTTCAGGTTTAGATGGTTTTGGAGCTTCTCCCTCTGGTTTATTAGGTTCAGTAGGAGGTGTTGTATCATTTACTCCTCCGTTGAATTCAGGATTATTAGGTTGAGTAGGAGCATTATCATCATTTACACCACCATTGAACTCTGGAGTTGCTGGTGTTGTAGGCGCTTCTTCATCGTTTACTCCACCTGTGAATTCAGGTTTTTCTTCAGCTGTAGGAGCGTCAGCAGGATTTACCCCACCATTGAATTCTGGAGCATTAGGAACCGTTGGAACCTCATCCGCTTCCTTAGCAGGCTCAGTAATTGCTTCATCATCATTTACTCCACCTGCGAAGTCTTTTGGTGCTTCACCTTTAGGAACTTCTTTTAAGTTTTCGATATAACCTAAAGTTGCGTTGTAATCATCAGTTAGTTCATCGATTGCATCTTTGTAAGCTTTCACTACTTCGTTAACTTCGTCGAATTTAGCTTGAGCTTCATCTGCAGCAGTTTTAGCAGAAGCAACAGCAGCTTCTAATCTAGTTACAGCATCTTGTAATCCATCTTGGATAGATTGTTCAGCATTGTTTTTCTTAGCTGTTGCAAGTGCAGTTTTAGCTTTTTCTAAAGTTTCTTTTTGTTTATCTAATGCAGCATTTTTTTCTTCTACAGCTTTAGCTTTTTCAGTAGCATCAGCCTTGTCTTTATCAGCTACTTTAGTTAATTTTTCAATTTTTTCAGCGATATCATCAGCGATATCTTGAAGTTTTTTAACGATTGGTTTAGAAGCTTCTTTGTTGTAAGCAGCGTCTAATTTTTCTTTATCAGCAGTAGGAAGTTCAGCAAGAGGTTTTCCTTCTTGTTTTGTAGCGCCAATTTCGTCTGCTTGTGGATCTTGATTTTTGTTAGCTTCAGCAGTCTCATTTTGACCTTTTAATTCTTTAAGAACATCTCCTGCAGTTAAGTCGCCTTTTTCAACTGCAGCTAAAATATCTTCTTTACCTAATGCTTTTTTAGCTTCTTCTTTATTTGTAATCTTAGCATCAGCATCGATATCTTTTTCTAATTGATCTAATGCATCTTTAAGAGCAGTTCTAGTTTCAGCTTCTTCTTTTTTAAGTTCTTCAACTTTTGCTTTTGCTTTTTCAGCTTCTGCTTTAGCTGTAGCTAATTCAGTTTCTGCTTCAGTTTTAGCTTTATCTGCTTCTTCTTTTTTAGTTTGTGCAGCTTTTACATCAGCAGCTTCTTTTTCTGCTTTAGCTGTAGCTTCATCTGCTTTTGTTTTAGCTTCGTCTGCTTTTTTCTGCAATTCAGCAACTTTAGCATCGGCTTCTGCTTTAGCTTCAGCAGCTTTTTCAGCTTCTGTTTTTTCTGCTGGTTTAGCTGGCTCTTCTTCTACTGGTTTAGCTGGCTCGTTAGCTTCTTTTTCTTTAGCAGCTTTCACTTCTTCTAGAGTTTTGTTGTACTCATCAGTAAGTTTGTTTAGCTCATCAGCAACAGCTTTAGTATCCGAAGCAGCTTGATCAAATGCATTTTGTGCAGCATCACGCTCTTTTTTAATCGCCTTAACAGCTTTATCTAATGAAGAAACAATATCAGAATCAGAACCGTTATCTGTAGCTGATTTAAGAGCTTCTTCAGCTTCTTTTAATGTATCTTCTTGTTTTTTAAGAGCTTCAGCTTTTTTATCTTCTTCAGCTTTTAATGCATCAGCATCTTCTTTAAGCGTATCAACTTTTTCACCTAAGTCATCAGCTTTATCTTGAGCTTTTTCTGATGCAGGACGAGCAGCATCGGCTTTTTCAGCTTTGTCAATTCCAGCCTTAATGTTTTCTGGTAATTGATCTTTAGATTTAGCTTCTTCAGCTGGAGTTGCTGCAACGTTAGCTTCATTAGCTTGGTCTTTATTTCTTAATTTTTTCTCAGTTTCTTTATTAGCTTCAGCTTTTTCATTATCATCTGCTAATTCAGCAAGAACATCACCAGCTTTTAAATCACCAGATTCTACAGCTGCTAAAATATCTTTTTTACCTAATGCTTTTTTAGCTTCTTCTTTATTTGTAATCTTAGCATCAGCATCGATATCTTTTTCTAATTGATCTAAAGCTTTTGATAGAGCATCTTTAGAATCAGCTTCTTCTTTCTTAGCGTCTTCTTCTTTTTTAGTTTTTTCTTTAGCTTTAGCGTCAGCTTCAGCAGCTTTTGTTTTTGCTGCAGCTAATTCTTCGTCAGCTGCAGTTTTAGCTTTTTCAGCTTCAGTTTTTGCAGCTTCAGCTTCAGTAGCTTCTTTTTTCTCAGTTTCAAGTTTTGTATCAGCTTCGTTAGCTGCAGTAGTAGTTGTATCTACTTTAGCTTGAGCTTCAGTAACTTTTTCTTCAGCTTTTTTAGCTTCATCTTCAGCTTTTTTAATTTCTGGACTTGTAACTTCTGATTTAGAAGTGTCAGTAGCTCCAGTTTCTGCTGGCTGAGTAGCCGCTGGTTGCTCTGTTGTCTCAGAATTTCCAGCAGGGTTAGTTGTGCTATTTGAATTAGTTGCTGATGTATCAGTTGTGCCAGCTGGTTGAGCTGAAGCAGTAGTTGCATTGGAAGAATCATCAGCTTTCACGACTGATGGTTGAGATGCTGCAAATGCTGCTCCCAATACAGCCACACTAGCCAAGCTAGTTAAAATCATTTTCTTTTTATCCATTTGTGAAACCCCTTTTTTAGAATTATATTTGGGTTTATTATAACTCTTTCTAAAAATATAATCAAGTAATAGGTTATTTTATCTTTACATTTATATGCTTATATTAATTTTCAAATATACCTCTTGTAAAAGAAAAAGAAGGCCTGTTTTATAAGCTTTCTTTTTATTTTCTTTTCATTATTTACATTTTCTATGGTAAATTTTACACTTTTAAACCCACTCACCGTTGGCATTTACTGTGTAACCATTGATTGTAGTGCTGACAGCAAGAGCTCCTGAACTATATGCATAGTACCATTTGCCATCCACTTGGAACCAACCAGTCTTCATTCCATATTCTTTAGAGAAATAATACCAGTCACCGTCAATTTTTGGATCAACCTACTACAGTTGACAAAGAGCCTTTTTTGATCTATTTTAAATAGATCGTAAATTTGTAAAAACACCAATACCGCATTCACTCTTTATGTTCAAATGATTTTCTCGGAATTGTATCATATACCTGTTTGAAATATACAGTTTTTTTAACATTTTGTCAATTATTTTTCTAATTTTGTTTTAGGTATTATGATATAAATTTGTAAGATAATCACACACAATAACATTTATGTAGTTTTATAGGTCAAAAAAGTCTACAAAGCAATATCATTATTACATAAGCTATGATTTACTTTATACTCAATGAAAATCAAGGCCACAGTCGTCACACAGATCAAATCTGGAAGATTTTCTAGTAATTCTGAGCTTACTAGGTTAAACTTTTTTACCTGAAAAACTTCTTTTTTCTAACGATAAAATAAACCCTATCACACTCCCTGCTAAAAAGATCCATCAACAAGGCGTGATATCTTGTAAAGCTAAAAAAGAAAATATAGACATCCTCAAGGGTAATGTTAATACTCAATGAAAATCAAAGAATCTCAAAATCTACTCACTGCCTCTATTTTAATCAAAAAAATAGGACACCGTCTTACCGCTGCCCCTTCAAAAAGAAAAA
>NZ_JAPVZJ010000011.1:0-63917 GCF_041432295.1 Streptococcus sp. 27098_8_109 | reverse complement strand
GAAGATTAGAAATGTTTATCCTAAATTGATTTGAAAGTTGTCTAAAGCTCTCTCCTTTCTTTCTTAATTCATATATTTGAACTTTATCTTCATAAGTTAATTTCATAATAAAAACACCCCAAAAGTTAGATTTTTATGTCTAACTTTTGGGGTGCAGTTCACTCCAACTTTTTTTATTTATGAGAACGAACTATCTAAACAGTAACACTACATTAAAGACTGCAAATTACGCTAAAAAATGGTATAATGATAAAGTTATATAGTCCCGATAAGATGGTAGGTATTCAGCACTAAGAAATTTCCTATCAGTACTTTGTAACTCTATAACACTATTTTTAAGGGGGGACATTTTTATGTCAGAACGTAAATTATTCACGTCTGAATCTGTATCTGAGGGGCATCCAGATAAGATTGCAGACCAAATTTCAGATGCGATTTTGGATGCTATTTTAGCTAAAGATCCAGAGGCGCACGTTGCTGCTGAGACAGCTGTATATACTGGTTCAGTCCATGTTTTTGGTGAAATATCTACAAATGCTTATGTGGATATTAACCGTGTGGTTCGTGATACCATTGCAGAGATTGGCTATACCAATACAGAATATGGTTTTTCTGCTGAGACGGTGGGAGTCCATCCGTCACTTGTTGAGCAGTCACCAGATATTGCCCAAGGTGTTAACGAAGCCTTGGAGGTTCGTGGGAATGCAGATCAAGATCCGCTTGACTTAATTGGTGCTGGAGACCAAGGTCTCATGTTTGGCTTTGCAGTGGATGAAACAGAAGAGCTCATGCCATTGCCAATCTCACTCAGTCATAAATTAGTTCGTCGTTTGGCAGAACTTCGTAAGTCTGGGGAAATTAGCTATCTTCGCCCAGATGCTAAATCACAAGTTACGGTTGAGTATGATGAAAATGACTGTCCAGTACGTGTGGACACAGTTGTTATTTCAACTCAGCACGATCCAGAAGTCAGCAACGAACAAATTCACAATGATGTCATTAATAAGGTTATCAAAGAGGTTATTCCAACCTCTTACTTGGATGAGCAAACCAAATTCTTCATCAATCCTACTGGTCGTTTTGTAATCGGTGGACCGCAAGGGGACTCAGGTTTGACTGGTCGTAAGATCATCGTAGATACTTATGGTGGCTACTCTCGTCACGGTGGTGGTGCCTTCTCTGGTAAAGATGCGACTAAGGTGGACCGTTCAGCCTCTTATGCGGCTCGTTATATTGCCAAGAATATCGTTGCAGCTGGTTTGGCTAAGAAGGCAGAAGTGCAATTAGCCTACGCTATTGGTGTTGCCCAACCTGTTTCTGTTCGTATCGATACTTTTGGTACGGGAACAGTAGCTGAAAGCAAGCTTGAAAAAGCAGCTCGTCAAACCTTTGATCTTCGCCCTGCAGGGATAATCCAAATGCTGGACCTCAAGCGTCCAATTTACCGTCAAACAGCGGCTTATGGACACATGGGACGTACGGATATTGATCTTCCATGGGAACGTTTGGATAAGGTAGATGCTTTGAAAGAAGCAGTAAAATAAGATTTTAAGAGGGAGTTCCCCTCTTTTTAATATACTATTTCCTCTAAAATAATTGAAATTATAGCCTGAATTTGATATGATATCTCTATGGATAAAAGTAGAGCAAAACGTGTTGAGCACGATAAAAAGAGAATCGGTTTAATAGCCATGGTAGCTATCTTTTCAGTAAGTATTTGCGTCCTTGGTTCAATGATTGGATACAAAGTATATACAAAGCAAAGTTTTGAACAAAGGATTGAATCTCTCAAGAAAGAGAAAGATGATCAATTAAGTGAGGGAAATCAGAAAGATCATTTTCGTAAGGGACAAGCAGAAGTAATTGCCTATTATCCTCTCCAAGGGGAGCAAGTGATTTCATCTGTAAAAGAAATCATGATACAGGATATTAAGGAAAATCTGGAAGACAAGGAAAATCTGGTTTTTTATTATACGGAGAAACAGGATTCGACTTTAAAAGGGATTGTCAACCGAAGTGTGATGAAACAAGTCTATGATTTAACTTCGTCAAAAGTTGAAGAGACTGAAAAAACTAGTCTAGCGAAAGTGCATTTGACAGAAAATGGTAAACCTTTTACCCTTGATCAACTATTTTCAGATGCTAGTAAGGCTAAAGAGCAACTGATAAAAGAACTGACTTCTTTCTTACAGGACAAGAAATTGGAGCAAGAAAAGATTGATCAAGTTGTTAAAGGTTTCTCTGACCAAGACTTGTCTGCATGGAATTTTGATTACAAGGATAGTCAGATTATCCTTTATCCAAGTCAGTCAGTTGAAAATCTAGACGAGATTGCCTTGCCAGTATCTAGTTTCTTTGAAGTTATTCAGTCCTCTTATTTATTAGATAAGGATGCAGAGCTATATAAGGCTTATTATGAAAAGAAAAATCGTAAAGTAGTGGCCCTGACTTTTGATGATGGACCAAATCCTGCAACGACAAATCAAGCATTAGATACTCTTTCTAAGTATGGTATCAAGGCAACTTTCTTTGTTCTAGGTAAGAATGTTTCTGGAAATGAAGAGATTTTGAAACGCATGAAATCGGATGGACATGTCATTGGAAACCATAGTTGGAGTCATCCAGTGCTTTCAAAACTTTCCCTTGATGAAGCTAAAAAACAAATTACTGATACTGAGGATGCGCTAACTAAAGTGTTGGGTTCTAGTTCCAAACTCATGCGTCCGCCTTATGGAGCCATTACAGACGACATTCGCAATAGCCTTGATTTGAGCTTTATTATGTGGGATGTGGATAGTCTGGACTGGAAGAACAAAAATGAAGCAGCGATTTTGACAGAAATTCAACGAGAAGTCAAGAATGGTTCTATTATTCTCATGCATGATATCCATGCTGAGACGGTCAATGCTCTACCGAAGGTTATTGACTATTTGAAAGGGCAAGGGTATGACTTTGTGACCATTCCAGATTTGTTAGATACTCGTCTTAAAGCTCACCAGCTCTACTACGACCGCAATCAATAATACACAAAATCTAAAGAGAAAAGTTTTCCTTGAAAATTTGGCTCTTTGGATTTTCTTCTCATAGAAAGGAAAAATAATGAAATCTTATACTTTAAACAATGGTGTTACAATTCCAGTACTGGGATTTGGAACCTGGAAAGCTGAAAATGGAGAGATTGCATATCAAGCTGTACTAGAGGCTTTAAAGGCAGGCTATCGCCATATCGATACGGCAGCTATTTATAAAAATGAAGAAAGCGTTGGTCGTGCCATTCAAGATAGTGGAGTTCTGCGTGAGGAAATTTTTGTAACCAGCAAACTCTGGAATACAAATCATAGCTATGAGCAAGCTCGTCAGGCTTTTGAAGAGTCTTTAGAGAAACTTGGCTTGGATTATTTGGATTTGTATTTGATTCATTGGCCAAATCCAAAACCGCTCAGAGAAAATAACCACTGGAAAATCCGAAATTCAGAAGTTTGGAGAGCTATGGAAGACCTCTATCAAGAAGGCAAAATCCGTGCTATTGGAGTTAGTAATTTCCTTCCCCATCATTTGGATGCCTTGCTTGAAACAGCAACTATCGTTCCAGCGGTCAATCAAGTTCGTTTGGCTCCAGGTGTGTATCAAGAGGAAGTGGTAGATTACTGTCTAGAAAAAGGAATTTTATTGGAAGCTTGGGGCCCTTTTGGTCAGGGAGAACTGTTTGATAGCAAGCAAGTGCAAGAAATCGCGTTAAATCATGGTAAATCGGTTGCTCAGATAGCCTTGGCCTGGAGCTTAGCAGAAGGATTTTTACCACTTCCAAAATCTGTCACAGCTTCTCGTATTCAGGCTAATCTTGATTGCTTTGGAATTGAACTGAGTCATAAGGAACGTGAAACCTTAAAAACAATTGTTGTTCAGTCTGGTGCTCCACGAGTTGATGATATGGATTTCTAGAAAATCATAAAAAGAATTGTACATTGTGCTAATTTTTGATATAATAGTCAGCAGGAAAGAAAGTCTTATGGCGTTCTTCAAGCGAACTTGGGATAGTGGGAGCCAAGTAGGGCAAAATAAAGAACTGGCGCTTTCTGTAATATTTTTAAAAACAATGAAGTAATAAATTAGGGTGGAACCGCGTTTCTGACGCCCCTAGTCGCAAGGCTTGGGTGTTGAAATTCGGTTCTTTTTGAATTCGTCTAATGCCTAAGTAGAAAGGAGCATAATGCTTAAAGGATCTTGTTTATGTAAAGCAGTGACCTACACTCTAGATGAGGAATTATCGGAATTAGTTTTTTGTCATTGCTCATTTTGTCGGAAAGCAACTGCGTCTGCCTATACAGTTAATGCTAAAGTTAGCAGTGAAAAGCTAGTATTGCATGGAAAAGAAAAGCTTGTTTCCTATAGTTCTTCTCCAGGAAAACAGCGTTATTACTGCCAGAACTGTCATAGTCAAATTTTCACTGTTCAAGAAAATATACCAGAAGTCTGTGCTTTGAAATTAGGTACAATAGATGAAAGCGATCAGAATTTACAAACTGTTCCTAAACGTCATATTTTTCAGGACCCAGCCTTTTCTTGGTTGCTTGAAAAATAAATCTAAGAAGATAATATAAATTAAAGGAGTATTCAATGTCTAAGAAATTAACATTTCAAGAAATTATTTTGACTTTGCAACAATTTTGGAATGACCAAGGTTGTATGCTTATGCAGGCTTATGATAATGAAAAAGGTGCGGGAACAATGAGTCCTTACACTTTCCTTCGCGCTATCGGACCTGAGCCATGGAATGCGGCTTATGTAGAGCCATCACGTCGTCCTGCTGACGGTCGTTACGGAGAAAACCCTAACCGTCTTTACCAACACCACCAATTCCAAGTGGTTATGAAGCCATCTCCATCAAACATCCAAGAACTTTACCTTGAGTCTTTGGAAAAATTGGGAATCAATCCTTTGGAACACGATATTCGTTTCGTTGAGGACAACTGGGAAAACCCATCAACTGGTTCAGCTGGTCTTGGTTGGGAAGTTTGGCTTGACGGTATGGAAATTACTCAGTTCACTTACTTCCAACAAGTAGGTGGATTGGCAACTGGCCCTGTGACGGCGGAAGTTACTTATGGTTTGGAACGTTTGGCTTCTTACATCCAAGAGGTTGACTCTGTTTACGATATTGAGTGGGCTGATGGTGTAAAATACGGAGAAATCTTCATCCAGCCTGAGTACGAGCATTCAAAATATTCATTTGAAATTTCTGATCAAGAAATGTTGCTTGAAAACTTTGATAAGTTTGAAAAAGAAGCTGGTCGTGCCTTGGAAGAAGGATTGGTGCACCCTGCCTATGACTATGTTCTCAAATGTTCACATACCTTTAACCTGCTTGATGCGCGTGGTGCCGTATCCGTAACCGAGCGTGCAGGCTATATCGCTCGTATCCGTAATTTGGCCCGTGTTGTAGCCAAAACCTTTGTCGCAGAACGCAAACGCCTAGGCTACCCACTTTTGGATGAAGCAACACGAGCTAAACTCTTAGCAGAAGACGCAGAATAGTGAGTAATATCGTGCTCTAAAATCGTTAGAGGCAAGTCGAAGACTTGCTAGAGGAATATGCACCGCCGTACTGTTACGTGGGGATTTTTGAAACCTTGGGTTCAAAAATCAGTCAGCTAAATCCACTTTGATGAGACTGTTGGAAATCTTGATCAATTTAGTATTAGATTTCCATACAGACTCACAAAGTTAGTTAGCGACGTCCCCAGTACCTAAGGTGCATATCAAAAAAGATTGAAGAAAATGTAAAGGAAAAAACATGACAAAAAACTTATTAGTAGAACTCGGTCTTGAAGAATTACCAGCCTATGTTGTCACACCAAGTGAAAAACAACTAGGCGAAAAAATGGCAGCCTTCCTCAAGGAAAACCGCCTGTCTTTTGAAGCTATTCAAACCTTCTCAACACCCCGTCGTTTGGCTGTTCGTGTGACTGGTCTTGCAGACAAACAGTCTGATTTGACAGAAGATTTTAAGGGGCCAGCAAAGAAAATTGCCTTGGATAGTGATGGAAATTTCACCAAAGCAGCTCAAGGATTTGTCCGAGGAAAAGGCTTGACTGTTGAAGATATCGAATTTCGTGAAATTAAGGGTGAAGAATATGTCTATGTCACTAAGGAAGAAATTGGTCAAGCAGTTGAAGCCATTGTTCCTGGTGTTGTAGATGTCTTGAAGTCCTTGACTTTCCCTGTCAGCATGCACTGGGCTAACAACACCTTTGAATATATCCGCCCTGTTCACACTTTAACTGTTCTTTTAGATGAAGAAGAGTTTGATTTGGATTTCCTTGATATCAAGGGAGATCGTGTCAGCCGTGGTCATCGTTTCTTGGGACAAGAAACTAAGATTCAGTCAGCATTGAGCTACGAAGAAGACCTTCGTAAGCAGTTTGTAATCGCGGATCCTCGTGAACGTGAGCAAATGATTGTTGACCAAATCAAAGCAATCGAAACTGAGCATGGTGTACGTATCGAAATTGATGCTGATTTGCTTAATGAAGTCTTGAACTTGGTTGAATACCCAACTGCCTTTATGGGAAGTTTTGATGCCAAATACCTTGAAGTTCCAGAAGAAGTTTTGGTGACTTCAATGAAAGAACACCAACGTTACTTTGTTGTTCGTGATCAAGACGGTAAACTATTGCCAAACTTCATTTCTGTTCGTAACGGAAACGCAGAGTATTTGGAAAATGTCATTAAAGGAAATGAAAAAGTCTTAGTAGCTCGCTTAGAAGACGGTGAATTCTTCTGGCGTGAAGACCAAAAATTGGTGATTTCAGATCTTGTTGAAAAATTAAACAATGTCACCTTCCATGAGAAGATTGGTTCCCTTCGTGAACACATGATTCGTACGGGGCAGATTGCTATTCTCTTGGCAGAAAAAGCTGGTTTGTCAGCGGATGAAACGATTGACTTAGCTCGTGCAGCAGCCATTTACAAGTTTGACTTGTTGACAGGTATGGTTGGCGAATTTGACGAGCTCCAAGGAATTATGGGTGAGAAATATGCCCTTCTTGCTGGTGAAACTCCAGCGGTGGCAGCTGCTATTCGTGAACACTACATGCCTACTTCAGCTGAAGGAGAACTTCCAGAGAGCAAGGTCGGCGCAGTGCTTGCCATTGCAGACAAATTGGATACGATTTTGAGCTTCTTCTCAGTAGGTTTGATTCCATCAGGGTCTAATGACCCTTATGCTCTTCGTCGTGCAACTCAAGGTGTAGTTCGTATCTTGGATGCTTTTGGTTGGCACATTGCTATGGATGAGCTGATCGATAGCTTTTATGCTTTAACATTTGACAGCTTGACTTATGAAAATAAAGCAGAGGTTATGGACTTTATCAAGGCTCGTGTTGATAAGATGATGGGCTCTACTCCAAAAGATATTAAGGAAGCTGTACTTGCAAGTTCGAACTTTGTTGTGGCAGATATGTTGGAAGCAGCAAGTGCTCTCGTAGAAGCAAGCAAGGAAGAAGACTTCAAACCATCTGTGGAATCACTTTCTCGTGCTTTTAACTTGGCTGAAAAGGTAGAAGGAGTTGCAACAGTTGATTCAGCACTTTTTGAAAATGACCAAGAAAAAGCTTTGGCGGAAGCAGTAGAATCACTTATTTTATCAGGATCTGCCAGTCAGCAATTGAAACAACTCTTTGCTCTTAGCCCAGTCATTGATGCATTCTTTGAGAATACCATGGTTATGGCTGAAAATGAAGCAGTCCGTCAAAATCGTTTGGCAATCTTGTCGCAATTAACCAAGAAAGCAGCTAAACTTGCACGTTTTAACCAAATCAATACCAAATAAAATCTGTTGAACGGATTAAATCTTATCTTAAAGGAGAGAAACATGGATCCTAAAAAAATTGATCGTATCAACGAGCTTGCCAAAAAGAAAAAAACAGAAGGCTTGACCCCAGAAGAAAAAGTAGAACAAGCCAAACTACGTGAGGAGTACATCGAAGGGTATCGTCGCACTGTTCGTCACCACATCGAAGGAATCAAAATTGTGGACGAAGAAGGAAACGATGTTACACCAGAAAAACTACGTCAGGTACAACGTGAAAAAGGTTTACATGGCCGCAGTCTCGATGACCCAAATTCATAATAATACTCTTCGAAAATCAAATTCAAACCACGTCAGTTTCACCTTGCCGTACTTAAGTACAGCCTGCGGCTAGCTTCCTAGTTTGCTCTTTGATTTTCATTGAGTATAAGTATTCTTTCTTTTAACAAAGATAGATGAAATAATAACCAAAAGACTAGCAATTTGTGTTTGCTAGTCTTTTTATCACGAAAAAAGGAACCAAGATGGTTCCTAAAGTTATTAGTTACTTGCGCCAGATGTAGCGTCTGCGCCACCACCGTGGCCTCCAGCATCACCTGAATCAGAAGCTCCAGATGTGGCATCTGCGCCACCGTGTCCTCCAGCAGGAGCTGCAGCATTTCCACCAACTAGACGTTGACCAGTTGTATTGAGGTACCAGTCAAGCCATGGTTGGAAATTAAAGATGATTTCATTGATTCCAGCATATGAACCATCTGGATAGTACATTGCTTGGTAATTATGGGTATTAATAACACCTTCAGGTGTTCCTGGTACAATTGTACGGACATATTCTTGGTCCCCATTACGCAATACGCCGACAACCCATTCAACGTTTTTCATTCTAGAATCTGGCAATGTACCGTGTACTGTTCCTAATCTATTTCCTGATTGAGCACGGACACGTTTACCAAACATTGTATCTGGGTCTTGGTGTGCGTTATTAAAGTACAAGAATTGATTATTATCATCTGCAAATGTCAATTCAAATGGCATTGCTTTCAAGAACATGTCAAGTTGGTTAACTGTCAAGATACCGTGGTCTAATTTAACGTAAGTATCTCCAGAAACAGCTCCAACAAGTTCAGCAGCTTTTTCTACCCATTCAGGATCATCTGGATCAACACCTTGGATAGTAGTTGCAATTGAATTTGTACAATATAAATCTTCTGGCTCAATTGGTTTTGGTTTTTTCAATTTTGAAACGACTCCCACATATTTTACAAAGTTGTCCAAGCATGTTTCAAGGAAATTAACAGTTCCTTCATTCGTGATATTTCCATTAACATCAAAAGCTTCTTTAGCTTTACCAAGAAGGAATTCATTTCCTGGAAGAGTGTAGGCATTGACACCTGGAGCGTCAAGAATCTTACGAAGGTGAACTTGGGCACGAGAAGTACCTTGGTCGTAGTAAGAAGCTCCCACAATCATGACTGGTTTGTTTTCAAATGGATGAACCTCGTATGAAAGCCATTCAAGAACTGATTTAAGAGAAGCTGAGATTGTGTGGTTGTGCTCAGGAGTAGCAATAATGACACCATCAGCACGCGTAATTCTGTTATACAAGAGACGCAATTGGAAGCTTTCGTCCCATTTTTCGTCTTGGTTAAACATTGGAACTTCATCAATTTCGAGAACTTCTAATTCAAATTTGAGTTTGAAGTGACGACGGATGAATTCCAAGAGTTTACGGTTATATGATTGATCGTAGTTTGATCCTACAAGTCCAACAAATTTCATTCTTTTTGGTCTCCTATCTTACAAATTTTCCCAGTCAAAGTCTTCAGCATCTTTGCGAAGTAGGGCTTGTGCGTTGCGCAATTTTTCTGTAATTTTTACAAAGATACGGAAGTCGTCAAAAGTGGCATCTAATTTTTTGATAACATCAAGATCCACTAGATCTCCACTTGGATTGAAGGCTTGAAGAGAATGTGAAAGCAAGAATTCATCTGGAAGGACACTTGCTTTGATTTCTGGGGCATTCAAGATTTGGCGAAGTTGTAATTGGGCACGTGATGAACCAAGCGTACCATATGAAGCACCTGTAATCATGATTGGTTTGTTCAAAAGTGGATAGATACCATAAGACAACCAAGCAAGAGCGCTCATCAAAACAGCTGGGATAGAGTGGTCATACTCAGGAGTACCAATAATAACGCCATCTGCCTCTTCAATTTTAGCAGCAATTTCTAAAATTTCAGCAGGTACTTGCTTGTCAGCTGGTTTGTTGAAGACAGGAATGTCTTTAATTTCAACAAGTTCAATTTCAGCTTTTTCAGCAAAGTGTTTTTGCATGTATTGAAGCAATTGGCGGTTTGTAGAACGTTTTGAATTTGTTCCAACAATAGCAATAAGTTTTAACATGAGATTTCCTTTCTCTTTTTACATAATACAATTTTAAAACTCCATTGAAACATTTGTTTCTATAGAGTAGGAATTCCTGAAGAACAGCTTAGGTGACCTTCCTTATCGATGAGGATAGCTTCGATGCCCTCCAAACTTTCGACTTGCCAGAGGATAGAAGCAGGTCTTTCTCCAAATAGACGAGTTGTCCAGATTTCACCATCAACTGATTTATCAGAGATGATTGTTAGACTCGCTAGTTCCGTTTCAACAGGATATCCTGTTTGGCTGTCAAAAATATGATGGTAATCTTTTCCATCGACAGTCAGGTGACGTTCATAAATGCCTGAAGTCACGACAGATTTATTGACAACAGGGATGGTCATTAAGTGATTTCCCCTCGGATTGGCTGGGTCTTGAATCCCGATTTGCCAAGGCTGATTTCCTCTTGCCTGATTTTTTCCAATAGTCAGGATATTCCCTCCCAGATTGATCAAGGCAGATGTCACTCCCTCTTTTCTCAGAAATTGAGCAACTTTATCCGCACTATAACCCTTGGCTAAACAACCTAGGTCTATCTTCATTCCTTTCTGTTTTAGAAACACAGTAGAAGTAGAAGAATCTAACTCGATATAATGAGGATTGATTAAAGGGAGAATTGATTCGATTTCTTGAGGTTGGGCAACTTTGGCATCTGAAAAACCGATACGCCAGGTTTGAATTAAGGGACCAATACTGATGTTGAGATGGCTAGAGGGCGCTAGGCTATGCTCTAAACCAAGTGAAATCAGTTCAAACAGGTCTGGATGAACCTTAACTGAAGTTATTCCAGCTTGATGATTGATTTCCATCAACTCAGATTCTTGACTATTGGCATTGAAGCGGTATTCGAGCTCTCTGAGTAAATCAAAGGATTTTTGGAGCAAGCTATCGGCTCGCTCATCCACTAATGAAATAGTGATAGTGGTTCCCATTAGCCGTTCAGAATGTGAGCTAAGAGGCACTCTACCAACTCCTTTCTCTTATGAAAAGAAGGTTGAAAAATTGTAAATTTATATTAAATTTAACCCCTTACATTTTCTTTCCATGATACTAGCATACCATAAAGTCAGCGTTTTCACAAATAAAATTTGTAAAGATGTCAAGAAATATGCTCAGGAAATGAAGAAAAATTGCAAGAATCCGTGTTAAGATACAGAGTATTTACAATTTTTTACAAAAAAATAGGAAAAATTAGCCAAACTCTTGTAAACGCTAACAGTAAATGTTATACTAGTAGGGTAAATTTAGAATGAAGGTAGGAATTTTTCTATGAGTAAAATCGTTGTAGTCGGTGCTAACCACGCTGGTACAGCATGTATTAATACGATGTTGGATAATTTTGGAAATGAGAACGAAATCGTTGTATTCGACCAAAACTCTAACATCTCTTTCCTAGGATGTGGAATGGCCCTTTGGATCGGTGAACAAATTGACGGTGCTGAAGGCTTGTTCTATTCTGATAAAGAAAAATTGGAAGCTAAAGGTGCTAAGGTATACATGAATTCACCAGTTCTTTCAATCGACTATGATAACAAAGTAGTTACAGCAGAAGTTGAAGGGAAAGAGCATAAAGAATCATACGATAAATTGATTTTCGCTACAGGTTCTACACCAATCTTGCCACCAATCGAAGGTGTTGAAATTGTTAAAGGAAACCGCGAATTTAAAGCAACTCTTGAAAATGTACAATTCGTTAAATTGTACCAAAACGCTGAAGAAGTGATTCACAAATTGTCTGATAAGAGTCAACACCTTGACCGAATCGCCGTTGTTGGTGGTGGTTATATCGGTGTTGAACTTGCTGAAGCCTTTGAACGTCTTGGAAAAGAAGTTGTCCTTGTTGATATCGTTGATACTGTTTTGAACGGTTACTATGACAAAGACTTCACACAAATGATGGCGAAGAACTTGGAAGACCACAACATCCGCTTGGCGCTTGGTCAAACTGTTAAAGCAATCGAGGGTGACGGTAAAGTTGAACGCTTGATTACTGATAAAGAAACTTTTGATGTGGATATGGTTATCCTTGCAGTTGGTTTCCGTCCAAACACAGCCCTTGCTGATGGAAAAATTGAACTATTCCGTAACGGTGCCTTCCTTGTAGACAAAAAACAAGAAACATCTATCCCAGGCGTTTACGCAGTAGGTGACTGTGCGACTGTTTATGACAACGCTCGTAAAGACACTAGCTACATCGCGCTTGCTTCAAACGCTGTTCGTACTGGTATCGTTGGTGCATATAACGCATGTGGACATGAATTGGAAGGAATCGGTGTTCAAGGATCAAACGGTATCTCAATCTACGGTCTTCACATGGTTTCAACTGGTTTGACTCTTGAAAAAGCGAAAGCTGCTGGTTACAATGCAACTGAAACAGGCTTTAACGATCTTCAAAAACCAGAATTTATGAAGCATGACAACCATGAAGTTGCCATCAAGATTGTCTTTGACAAAGATAGCCGTGAAATTCTTGGTGCACAAATGGTTTCACACGATTCTGCAATCAGCATGGGAATCCACATGTTCTCACTTGCTATCCAAGAGCATGTGACAATTGATAAATTGGCATTGACAGACCTATTCTTCTTGCCACACTTCAACAAACCATATAACTACATCACAATGGCTGCCCTTACAGCTGAAAAATAAAATTTGATGAACTATCTGGCCTTAAGCTAAGGTCAGATAGTTTTTTTTAGCCAATCTGTACCCACACAATTACGTTTTTTTTATCTTGTACTTCATTTTAATCTAACTTAAAATGAAATGGTAGCTACCAATACAAATGATGAGGATAAAGAAATGACTGAAAATCGTTATGAACTAAATAAAAACTTGGCACAGATGCTTAAAGGTGGGGTTATCATGGACGTTCAGAACCCTGAACAGGCCCGTATTGCAGAAGCTGCTGGTGCGGCAGCTGTGATGGCCTTGGAGCGGATTCCAGCTGATATTCGTGCAGCTGGTGGGGTTTCACGTATGAGTGATCCAAAGATGATTAAGGAAATCCAAGAAGCGGTTAGCATTCCAGTAATGGCCAAGGTCAGAATTGGGCATTTTGTTGAAGCTCAGATTTTAGAGGCTATCGAAATTGACTATATCGATGAGAGTGAAGTTCTATCTCCAGCTGACGACCGTTTCCACGTGGATAAGAAAGAATTCCAAGTTCCTTTTGTATGTGGGGCTAAGGACTTGGGTGAAGCCTTGCGTCGTATCGCTGAAGGTGCTTCTATGATTCGTACAAAAGGAGAACCAGGTACGGGGGATATCGTCCAAGCTGTTCGTCATATGCGTATGATGAATCAGGAAATTCGCCGCATTCAAAATCTACGTGTGGACGAACTTTATGTTGCTGCTAAGGACTTACAAGTCCCTGTAGAATTGGTTCAATACGTCCATGAGCATGGAAAATTGCCAGTTGTAAACTTTGCTGCTGGAGGTGTTGCAACACCAGCAGATGCTGCGCTGATGATGCAATTAGGGGCAGAGGGCGTCTTTGTCGGTTCAGGTATTTTCAAGTCAGGAGATCCTGTTAAACGAGCGAGTGCTATTGTTAAGGCTGTGACTAACTTCCGAAATCCTCAAATCCTGGCTCAAATTTCTGAAGATTTAGGAGAAGCCATGGTGGGTATTAATGAAAATGAAATCCAAATCCTCATGGCTGAGCGAGGAAAATAGATGAAAATTGGAATATTGGCCTTGCAAGGTGCCTTTGCAGAACATGCAAAAGTGCTAGATCAATTAGGTGTCGAGAGTGTTGAAATCAGAAATCTAGATGATTTTCAGAAACATCAGAGTGATTTGTCGGGATTGATATTACCTGGTGGAGAATCTACAACCATGGGCAAGCTCTTACGTGAGCAGGACATGCTGATTCCCATTCGAGAAGCCATTCTATCTGGCTTACCAGTGTTTGGGACCTGTGCAGGTTTAATTTTGCTGGCTAAGGAAATTACTTCTCAGGAAGAGAGTCATCTAGGAACTATGGATATGGTAGTCGAGCGCAATGCCTATGGGCGCCAACTAGGAAGTTTCTATACGGAAGCAGAATGTAAGGGAGTTGGCAAGATTCCGATGACCTTTATTCGCGGGCCGATTATCAGTAGTGTTGGAGAAGATGTAGAAATTCTAGCAACAGTTGACAATCAAATCGTTGCAGCCCAAGAAAAAAATATGCTGGTAACTTCCTTTCATCCAGAATTGACTGATGATGTAAGCTTGCACCAGTACTTTATCAATATGTGTAAAGAAAAAAGTTGAGAAAAAATTCTCAACTTTTTTACATATAATAAACAATGGCAATGTATTGGAGGGCAGATGCTGCTAGGATAAAGAGATGCCAAATCATGTGGAAATAAGGTTTTTTCTTGGCGTAAAATCCAGCTCCAACTGTATAACAGAGTCCGCCAGTTACCATGAGACTCCAGAAAATTGGCGTTGTTTGACTGATAATGGCAGGAATGATAGCCAGAACCAACCAGCCCATAATCAGGTAAAGAGCAAGGCTAAATTTCTCATTGACTTTTTTAGCAAAGATTTTATAGAGAATACCAAAGATGGTCGTTCCCCACTGGATAGCAATAATCAGATAGCCAAACCAGTTATTCATCAAAGTCAGTACGACAGGTGTATAAGAGCCAGCAATAGCAACATAAATCATAGAATGGTCAATGATTCGCAAGACATATTTGTGGGTCGAACCATAGGCCATAGAGTGATAAATGGTGGATGATAGGAACATGAGAAAGAGACTAATAACGAAAATGGAAACGCCGATAGAGGATAAAAATCCGTGTGTCTCATAACTATAGGTTGATGAAATAGGCAGTAAGATGAGCATGATGACTGCACCTACGGCATGGGTCACACTATTAGCAATCTCTTCTCCGAAACTGAGTTGTTTGCTGAGTTTAAGACTAGTGTTCATTGGATTACCTCCTCTTGAGTATGATCGATTAAGGCTAGGGTTTGATGATAGAGTTTAACGGTTTGGCAGCTGGTTTGGATAATGGGGTTAGCTGGGTCAATTCCTTGGTTCATGTAGTCCACAAAAGCATCGTAGAGTTGGTCTGAACTTGCTTGAGTTTGGAGAGTATTAAGTGTCTGAGCTATTTCTTGAATAGAGAATACCGACTTGAGGGTTGTGATAGCAATCAGACGGGCAATCTGTTGGCGTTGGTATTTTTTCTTGTCAGGCTTTGTTAGGTAACCATGTTTCACATAATTGTTGACCATGGATGCTGTCAGGCCCTTGTCTTTATCAGGAGAGATAGGGGAGCAGACCTGATTGACATAGAGCAAAACCTGGTCCAGATAGAGGTCAATATTTGGGATTTCTGCCCATTTTGGGTAGGAAAAGGTAGTTTTCATTTTCAACTCCTTTTTATCTAGTTTTAATAACTAGATTATAAAATAATAGAAATAGAAAGTCAAGTTTTAACTGCTTGTAGAAAGACTTAAATTATGCTATGATGGGAGAAACTAGTCAGAAATGAGGAGAAAAGATGGAGATTCGTTTAGCTTTTCCAAATGAAGTAGATGCCATCATGCAGGTGATGGAAGATGCTAAAAAATGTTTAGCAGATGTTGGTAGTGACCAGTGGCAAAATGGTTATCCAAATGCTGATATTATTACTGAGGATATTATCTCAGGTCAAGCCTACGTAGCCTTGGAAGAGGGAGAATTACTAGCTTATGCAGCCGTGACCAAGAGTCCAGAGGCAACCTATGAAGCCATTTATGAAGGAAAATGGCAATCTGGAGAGTCAGAGTACCTAGTCTTTCACCGTATTGCTGTGGCAGCAGATGTGCAGGGACAGGGGGTTGCTCAGACTTTCCTAGAAGGCTTGATTGAAGGATTTGATTACCTAGATTTTCGCTCAGATACGCATGTTGCAAACGAGGCCATGCAGCATATCTTTGAAAAACTCGGTTTTAAACAGGTTGGTAAGGTTCCAGTTGATGGCGAACGCTTGGCCTATCAAAAATTGAAGAAATAATGCAAAAGAAGTACGTAAAAATGCTCTACTTTTCGCCAATAGGAACCTTGTCTTTGGTTGCTGACGAGCAATATCTGTATGGCATTTGGGTGCAGGAGCAGAAGCATTTTGAGAGGGGACTAGGAGATGAGACGATAGAAGCAGTTGTTAGTCATCCCATTTTAGACCCAGTTATTACTTGCTTAGATGCTTACTTTAAAGGTAAGTCTCAGGATTTATCCAACTTGCCCTTGGCTCCAATCGGAACGGATTTTGAAAAGCGAGTTTGGTCCTATTTACAGAGAATTCCTTATGGTCAGACAGTGACCTATGGACAAATAGCCCAAGATCTGCAAGTGGCTTCTGCTCAAGCAATTGGCGGAGCGGTAGGACGCAATCCTTGGTCTATCCTAGTACCTTGTCATCGTGTGCTGGGAGCATGCAAGCGTCTGACAGGTTATGCTGCAGGAGTGGAAAAGAAAGCTTGGCTCTTGGAGCATGAAGACGCAGATTTTAAAGATATAAACAATAGAAAGTGAAACACATGTTAGAATTTATCGAATACCCAAAATGTTCAACTTGTAAAAAAGCAAAACAAGAATTAAACCAACTCGGTGTAGACTATAAAGCTGTTCACATCGTGGAAGAAACACCTGGTCAAGAAGTCGTTTTAAACTGGCTAGAGACCTCAGGTTTCGAGTTGAAGCAATTTTTCAACACCAGTGGAATCAAATACCGTGAATTGGGGCTGAAAGATAAGGTAGGAAGTCTGTCAAACCAAGAAGCGGCCGAGTTGCTAGCAAGCGACGGAATGTTGTTAAAACGACCGATTTTAGTGGAGGATGGAACTGTTAAGCAAATCGGTTATCGAAAACCTTATGAAGAATTGGGATTGAAATAGTTTTTACTTATCTCTTTGATAGATAAAATATATAACCTCCCTGTTTCAAAGTATGATAAACTAGTAGGTAGACAAAGTCTGTATCTGACCGTAGCAAATAATTTCATTGACGGCAGAAGTATGGTAGAATGAATCATTAGCAGGAGAGGATGTTTTTATGAATGTTACAACGATTTTAGCATCAGATTGGTACCAAAATTTGATGCAATTGATTCCGGATGGCAAGCTGTTTAGCTTGCGTTCGGTCTTTGATGGGATCCCAAGAATTGTTCAACAACTTCCAATAACGATTATGTTGACAATTGGTGGTGCTCTTTTTGGCTTGGTTTTGGCACTTCTTTTTGCCATTGTGAAAATCAATCGTGTCAAAATTTTATATCCCTTGCAGGCCTTCTTTGTTAGTTTCTTAAAAGGGACACCGATTTTGGTTCAACTCATGTTGACCTACTACGGAATCCCTTTGGCTTTGAAAGCTCTCAATCAGCAATGGGGAACTGGTTTCAATATCAATGCGATTCCAGCCGCTGCTTTTGCAATTGTCGCCTTTGCCTTTAATGAGGCAGCTTATGCTAGTGAAACTATTCGTGCAGCCATTCTCTCAGTCAATCCTGGTGAGATTGAAGCAGCACGCAGTCTGGGGATGACCCGAGCACAAGTTTATCGTCGCGTGATTATTCCAAATGCAGCCGTTGTGGCAACTCCAACCTTAATCAATTCCCTAATCGGCTTGACCAAAGGGACTTCTCTAGCCTTCAGTGCGGGTGTTGTGGAAGTCTTTGCCCAAGCTCAGATTCTGGGTGGAGCTGATTATCGTTACTTTGAGCGCTTCATCTCTGTTGCCCTTGTTTATTGGGTAGTCAATATCGGAATTGAAAGCCTCGGTCGTTTCATCGAGAGAAAAATGGCTATTTCTGCACCCGATACAGTCCAAACAGATGTGAAAGGAGACCTTCGTTAATGATTAAGATTTCGAATTTAAGCAAATCCTTTTCAGGACAGACTGTCTTGGATCATCTGAACTTGGATATTCAAAAAGGGGAAGTAGTAGCCTTGATTGGTTCTTCAGGAGCTGGAAAATCAACTTTTCTTCGTAGTCTCAATTATCTTGAAACACCTGACAGTGGCTCTATTCAGATTGATGATTTCTCAGTTGATTTTTCTAAAATCACTCAAGAAGAAATCCTTGCCCTTCGTCGTAAGCTGTCTATGGTTTTTCAGCAGTTTAATTTGTTTGAGCGCCGTACAGCACTTGATAATGTGAAAGAAGGCTTGGTTGTTGTCAAGAAATTATCTGACCAAGAAGCAACCAAGATTGCCAAGGAAGAGTTGGCTAAGGTTGGGCTTTCTGACCGTGAAAACCATTACCCTCGCCATTTATCAGGTGGACAGAAGCAACGGGTTGCCCTAGCGCGTGCACTTGCGATGAAACCAGATGTCTTGCTCTTAGACGAACCAACTTCAGCCCTTGATCCAGAATTGGTCGGCGAGGTAGAAAAGTCTATTGCAGATGCTGCTAAGTCAGGTCAAACCATGATTTTGGTTAGTCATGACATGTCCTTTGTAGCTCAAGTTGCGGATAAGATTCTCTTCCTAGATAAGGGGAAAATCATTGAGTCTGGAACACCGGATGAGATTATCCACCATCCTAAAGAAGAGCGAACAAAAGAATTCTTCGCTAGTTACAAACGGACTTATATTTGATATAATAGATAAAGAAAAACTCAGTTAGCTGGACTAGCTGAGTTTACTCTTTAAAAAAGATAGAAATGAGAGAAATCATGCTACTGCAACTATTTTCTTTATATTTCGAGAGTTTGATCTTGACCACCATCCTCGTCCTGATTTTTTTAGGGATTTGGATTGGACTGAGAGCCATGTCGGGAGTTGATAAGACTGCCAAGGCTCGCCAAGCCCATCTCTATGATATGATTATGATTGGTGTCTTGGTTGTTCCAGTATTATCCTTTGCGGTTATGAGTTTAATTCTTGTTTTCAAGGCATAATCCTTGCGTGATTGACAAGAAAGAGTTAGAATAAAGATAGTTACAACAAGAAAGAAGGAATCTATATGTACGATACTATTATTATCGGTGCTGGACCTGCAGGGATGACTGCAGCCTTGTATGCTGCTCGAAGCAATCTAAAAGTAGCCTTGATTGAAGGTGGTCTGCCAGGTGGTCAGATGAATAATACATCTGATATTGAAAATTACCCTGGATACGCTAATATTAGTGGGCCAGAATTGGCAGAAAAAATGTTTGAACCTCTTGAAAATCTTGGTGTTGAGCACATTTATGGCTATGTTGAAAATGTAGAAGATCATGGTGATTTTAAGAAAGTGATGACTGATGACCAAACATATGAAACACGTACAGTTATCGTAGCAACTGGTTCTAAACACCGTCCTTTGGGAGTACCTGGAGAAGAAGAACTGAACAGTCGTGGTGTTTCTTACTGTGCTGTGTGTGATGGTGCTTTCTTCCGTGACCAAGATTTGTTGGTAGTCGGTGGTGGAGATTCAGCTGTTGAAGAAGCCCTCTTCTTGACTCGTTTTGCTAAGACTGTTACCATTGTTCACCGTCGTGACCAACTTCGTGCCCAAAAAGTTTTACAAGACCGCGCCTTTGCGAATGAGAAAATCAGCTTTATCTGGGATTCTGTAGTAAAGGAAATCAAGGGTGAAAATCGAGTAGAATCTGTCGTATTTGAAAATGTGAAAACAGGTCAAGTGACAGAACAAGCCTTTGGTGGTGTCTTTATCTATGTTGGATTGGACCCTCTTAGCGATTTTGTTAAAGAATTGAATATCCAAGATCAGGCAGGCTGGATTGTGACAGATAACCACATGAAAACTGCAGTTGATGGTATCTTTGCCGTTGGAGATGTTCGCTTGAAAGACCTTCGCCAAGTAACAACAGCGGTTGGAGATGGAGCTATAGCTGGTCAAGAAGCTTACAAGTTTATCACCGAACATAGTTAATCATAAAAAAGTTTCCAATCAGATGACTGGAAACTTTTTTTATAGTCTATTTCGAAAAACTTCGTACATGAGAATGGCTGCAGCAACACTGGCATTGAGACTTTGAACATGTCCATTCATCGGAATGGTAATCATCTCATCAACCTGTTTTTTGATGTTGCTAGAGATGCCTTTTCCTTCATTTCCGATGATGAGGGCAATTTTCCCTTTTGTATTCCACTCGTGGCAAGGAGTACCATTCATATCCGTTCCAAAGGTCCAGAACCCTTCATCCTTGAGTTTGTCTAAGGTTTGACTGAGGTTGGTCACTCGGGCAATTGGAACGTGTTCAATAGCACCTGTGGCCGTTTTGGCAACGACAGGAGTAACTCCGACAGCACGGTGCTTGGGAATGATGACACCTGAAACGTTGGTCGCATCGGCTGTTCGCAAGATAGAACCTAGATTATGGGGATCAGTTAGACCATCCAGAATCAATAGCAGTGGATTTTCTTCTTGGCGTGTTTTGGCAAGGATGTGATCCAGCTCGCTATAGGCAAATTCAGACACTCGTAGAACAAAACCTTGATGAACAGCACCTTCAGTCATCTCAGTGAGGGATTTTTTTGAGGTCCAAGAAATGGATACCTTCTTTTCTGTAGCCAGTTCCTTGACTTTCTCAACATTCTTACCTCGGAGATCTTCTTGGAGGTAAAGTTTGTTCCCTGTGTTTGCAAGGAGGGCTTCGGTAACGGCGTGGACGCCATAGACAATATCATTTGTTTTCATGCCTCTATTATAACACAAAACCCCGTCTTGCAACGGGATTTTATTTATTCAAGAATCAGTAGACCATCTTTAACTTCAAATGGGTCTTTTTCATTGATACGATCGTAAAACATGATTCCGTTGATGTGGTCAATTTCATGCTGAACAACGATGGAGTTGTAGCCTTTGAGCTTGATACGGTGTTTTTCGCCGTCCTTGTCAAAGTAGTCAACAGTAACGCGAGCATGGCGAACAACATAGCCAGGCACATTGCGGTCAACAGAGAGGCAACCTTCTCCTTCGCCAAGAGCAGCGTCTTGAACAGAGTGAGAGACGATTTTTGGATTGTACATAATGGCTTGTAAGTCGTAGGCTTCCTGCGGAGTTTCACCTTCTTCAACAATGTTTGGTACCAAAACAGCGATAATACGTTTTGAGATATCTAATTGAGGAGCAGCAAGTCCAACACCACCTCGGAGCCCCATCTTTTCAGCCATGACAGGATCTTGGGAATGTTTGAGGAATTGCATCATCTTTTCACCGAGAATGATTTCCTGGTCAGACAAGGGGAAAGTGACTTCCTCAGCAACCGCGCGTAGAGTTGGATTTCCCTCGCGGATAATATCTTTCATATCAATTAAGTGAGCAGCTTTTGTAATACGTTCTATTGCAGACATTTTCTCTCCTTTCATTACCTCTACATGATATCACAAAATGACAAGGATTGAAAGTATTACAGCCTTTAGGATTTATAGAAAATAGATAGGAAGTTCAATTCAATTGTGAAAGAAATACTTATCTGTGATATAATAAAAAGAAAAGGCTTGCATTAGAAAGTAGGGAGAATGAAGATGCAAAGAAGACAAGATAGACATAAACGTGGACCAGTTTTTCATTTTGTGAGAGGCTTTGTAAACTTTTTTAGGAGTTATCGCAAGTGGAGTAATAAGGGATTTGTGGCGATACTCTTGCTAGCAGTTGCTTTATCAATGGGCTTGGTCTTGTTGTTTGAAAGTTTCCAAGGAATCCCTTTAACCACTCAAAAACGAGATACCATTTCTCAAGAAGCAAATAAGTCTAATCAAAATGCTAAAGATCAGGAAGAGGAAAAAACTGCCAGAATTATGGCAAATGGGGACCTCCTCTATCATATTCCTATCTATCGTTCAGCTTTAAAAGAAGATGGAACCTATGATTTTCATGAAAATTTTGATTATGTGAAGCCATGGCTCAAACAAGCAGACTTGATTATAGGTGATTTTGAAGGTACTGTGAACAAGGACCACTATTTGGCAGGTTATCCTCTCTTTAATGCACCTGGTGAAGTTATGGATGCCATCAAGGATGCTGGTTATCAAGTGCTAGACTTGGCGCATAACCATATCCTAGATTCACAAATAGAAGGTGTGGTTTCAACTGCAGATGCTATTGAAAAGGCAGGAATGACACCTATTGGAGTGTATACGCATGAGTCACGTGATCAAGCTCCGCTGGTCATTAAGGAAGTGAATGGTATCAAGGTTGCACTGTTAGCCTATTCCTATGGTTTCAATGGAATTGAGCAAAGTATTTCTCAAGAAGACTATAACCGCTATCTTTCAGACCTAAATGAAGACAAGATGAAGGCTGAAATTGAACGAGCAGAGAAGGAAGCGGATATCACCATTATCATGCCTCAGATGGGTGTGGAATATCGCTTGGAACCAACTGAAGAACAAAAGGCTCTTTATCACAAGATGATCGATTGGGGAGCTGATATTATCTTTGGAGGGCACCCTCACGTAGTTGAACCATCTGAAACGGTTGAAAAAGATGGGGACAAGAAACTCATTATCTATTCAATGGGGAACTTCATTTCCAATCAACGAATTGAAACCATGCAAGATGAAGAGAATGCTAAGTGGACAGAGCGTGGCGTGCTCATGGATGTGACTATTAAGAAAAAAGCCGGTAAGACGACAATCGAAACTGCCAAAGCGCATCCTTCTTGGGTAAACCGTACACCAAAAGGAACCTATTCTCCAGAAGGTTATCCACTCTTCCTTTACCAAACCTATATCTTAGAAGATTTTATCGAGGGTGGTAGTCATCGTGACAAGTTAGATGAAGCGACTAAGGAACGAATTGATACAGCCTATAAAGAAATGAACGAACACGTAGGATTGAAGTGGGATTAGCTTGAATCCAGAGGGAAGTAAATGACGATTAAGGTAATTGCAACAGATATGGATGGGACCTTGCTGGATGCTAGAGGCCAGCTTGATCTCCCACGTTTGGAAAAGATTTTAGATCAGTTGGATCAAAGGGGTATTCGTTTTGTCATTGCGACGGGCAATGAAATTCACCGCATGAGGCAACTACTGGAGCACTTGGTCGATCGGGTGGTTCTGGTTGTTGCAAACGGTGCTCGTATTTTTGAAAACAATGAACTGATTCAGGCTCAGACTTGGGATGATGCCATTGTCGATAAGGCTTTGGCTCATTTTAAGGGTCGAGCGTGTCAGGATCAGTTTGTTGTAACGTCTATAAAGGGTGGTTTCGTCAAAGAAGGTACGATTTTTACAGACCTTGAAAGTTTTATGACTCCAGAAATGATTGAAAAATTCTACCAACGGATGCAATTTGTGGACGAATTAACCTCTGACCTCTTTGGTGGTGTGCTCAAGATGAGTATGGTTGTTGGTGAGGAACGTTTGAGTTCGGTCTTGGAAGAAATCAATGACCTCTTTGATGGCCGTGTTCGTGCTGTATCGAGTGGCTATGGTTGCATTGATATCCTTCAAGCTGGAATTCATAAAGCATGGGGCTTGGAAGAATTACTCAAGCGCTGGGACTTGACCTCCCAACAAATCATGGCTTTCGGTGACAGTGAAAATGATGTTGAAATGCTTGAAATGGCTGGAATTGCCTATGCGATGGAAAATGCTGATGACAAGGCCAAAGCTGTGGCGACTGCTCTAGCGCCAGCCAACAGCCAAGGAGGAGTTTATCAAGTCTTGGAAAACTGGTTAGAAAAAGGAGAATGAAGTGGCAGTACAGTTATTAGAAAATTGGTTACTAAAGGAACAAGAAAAAATTCAAACCAAGTATCGTCACTTAAATCAGGTTTCTGTTGTAGAGCCAGATATTCTTTTTATTGGGGATTCCATTGTCGAATACTATCCTCTGCAGGAACTATTTGGGACTTCAAAGACAATTGTCAATCGAGGAATTCGTGGTTATCAGACAGGGCTGTTACGAGAGAATCTAGATGCGCATCTTTACGGTGGAGCAGTAGATAAAATTGTCCTTTTGATTGGGACAAATGATATCGGAAAAGATGTGCCTGTGAATGAGGCTCTCAATAATCTCGAAGCTATCATACAATCCATTGCTCGCGATTATCCATTGACTGAGATTAAATTGCTTTCTATTTTGCCAGTCAATGAGGGAGAGGAGTACAAGCAGACAGTCTATATCCGCACGAATGAAAAAATTCAGAAATGGAATCAAGCCTATCAAGAGCTTGCTTCTGCCTATATGCAGGTAGAATTTGTGCCAGTTTTTGATAGTTTGACAGACCAGGCAGGTCAACTCAAAAAAGATTATACAACTGATGGGTTGCACCTTAGTGTTGCTGGTTATCAGGTTTTGACAAAATCTTTGAAAGACTATCTTTTGTAGTTAATTGCTTTCCTTTTTGCATTTTTGTGTTAGATAAGGTATAATGGTTTTATTGTCTTTTGGGGTCGTTACGGATTCGACAGGCATTATGAGGCATATTTTGCGACTCGTGTGGCGACGTAAACGCTCAGTTAAATATAACTGCAAAAAATAACACTTCTTACGCTCTAGCTGCCTAAAAACCAGCAGGCGTGACCCGATTTGGATTGCTCGTGTTCAATGACAGGTCTTATTATTAGCGAGATACGATCAAGTCTTGTCTAGCGGCTTGATAAGAGATTGATAGACTCGCGGTTTCTAGGCTTGAGTTATGTGTCGAGGGACTGTTAAACGAATACATAACCTATGGTTGTAGACAAATATGTTAGCAGATGTTTGGACGTGGGTTCGACTCCCACCGGCTCCATTATTCCTTTGCATTCTTTCGCATTCCTTGGTAAAACGTTGTTAAATCAACGTTTTTTGTTTTTGTCTTTGGTATTCCTTGGTATTCTTTTGCGAAAAAAGCAGACCCTAAAACAGACCCTCTTTTTGAAGAAGGTCTGTCGTGTTTAAAAATCAATATAATTTGCAAAGCGTTCTCCGATGTCGTCCTTTGCTTGCTTTGTTATGTGAGTATAAACGTTCATGGTCGTTTTTAAGTCAGAGTGACCAAGACGATGTTGGACTTGTTTCAAAGTCATGCCAGCATCGAAACATAGACTGGCATGTGTGTGTCTGAATCCGTGAATTTTAATCGGACGCAGGTCGCTACCTTCCACAATTTTGATCAGCCATTTTCTGGGAAGAGTGCTGGGAATTGGTTTTTTAAATTCATTTTCAAAAATGTATTTGGTATTTGGGTTTTGCTTTCTCCATTTTTTCAAAATACTTTTTGTTTTCTTGTCTAGGCTAATCAGCCGATTACTGCTGACCGTTTTGGTGTTACCAATCTCTTCGCCTGCAAAGCCTCTTGTAATGGCCTTGTTTATGTCCAAAGTGCTATCTGTCCAGTCACTCCATTCAAGGGCTAAAATCTCCCCCTTTCGTGCTCCTGTGAAGGCTAGAAGGCGAAACAGAGTTATCTTTTCTAGATCCTTTGTTTTAGCAACAAGTTTTAAGAACTTTTGAAGCTCATCTTTGTTGTAAAAGTCACTTTTTATATCTGATTTCTTTCTTATCGAGGTAATCACGCTATCAACTGGATTGGTTTCAATGTAACCATGCCTAATAGCGTATTTGAATACATTATTCATCAAACCTTTCATCTTACGACCATAGACTAATTTCTTCGACCACTCATTGGCTTGTTCTTGCATTTGAAGTGGTGTGATTGTTGCTATCTTTCGTTTTCCGAAAACTGGATATATGTGATTCTTGAAATTCCTGGATGTTTTGATATAAGTGCTTTCTTGTACAGTTTCAGAATAATCTTTGAGCCATTTTTTAGAAATTTCCTCAACCGTTATTTCTTTCTTGTACTGTTCTCCATTTTCTATATCTTCTTGAAGCTGGAGTAGTGCTGCTCTTGCTTTTGCTTTCGTTGCAAACCCTCTTCGTTTAATATACTTGTCTTTTCCGTTTTCTTTTCCGACATAGATTCTAAAACCGAAAGCAGTTTCTCCGTTTTTCTTTTTATAAGATCTAATTTCCATTGATTTTCACCTCATTTCTTGATAAAATGGGTATAAGAAAACGACCTTTTTAATGGTTTTTTCTTATAACGCTAATCCTCACGCTCAGACTCGCCAAAGTTTGAGAGCGTGGGGCTTTTTTATTATTTTTTGGCTAGGCGCCATATTGTTAAATCTAGATAATACGTTAGTTCTTTTTCACGAGTAACAACTCTCTCGGTTTCAATATTTAGGGTTTTATATGGTCCACCTCTACCAGTAAGGATTGCATCGTATCGATAATTTGGATTAGCTATGTATGATGAAATTTGTGATGCAATCACAGCTGGTAAGTATCCAACAAAGATATTATTCACTAAAACTTTGACAGCATTTTTATCATGCGGATTTGAAGGTTCTGGTAATAGTTGAACGTCTACTGTTTTCAATTTATTGTATTTGTAAACAGGTTTATATGTTTCAAGCATATAAGATTTCAAACTCTTATTATCTTTTCCGAAATAGTGGATTCCTCCAGAAAGAAAATCAGCAGCAAGCTCAGCCTCTTCTTTATGATAATTTGTCCCCATCAACAAGAAATCATCATGGAAAACGATCTTATCAACACTAGGACCGCTATAATTCTCTATTTGTTTCTTTTTCTTTGCCTTTTTTTCTTGTTTTGCAGTGAAATGGCCGATTAAAAACATTATGAAACTAAAGAACAAAAGTATGACTCCAAGAGGAGGAATCAGAAAAAGCAGTATTATAGAAATTACAAGAAAAACTAGTGATGTCTTTTTGTAATCTTTTGACGTGTGTTGCTTTTTGCCGGTAGAAGCAACAATAGATTGTTGTTTATTGGTGTTTACTTTCTTCTTGCTCTTTTTGGACGATTTGAACAAATCTGAAAGTCCAAAGGTTGTCTTATGATAAATCTTGTTATACATGGCTTTCTTTGGATTTTTAACCCATCCCATCCCTTTTTTACCATAGCCAGGGATAATAGCTTTTTTAGCCTGTCTTTTCCATTTACTAGTAGTTCTAGCTTTTAAACTTCTGGTCAGACTTGGTTTTCTCATTCCTATTTTCATAAGTTTCTCCTTTTAATTTTCAATTGGCATGAAGTTTCCGACTATTTTTCCAATAATCCTTGGATCTTCTTCAAATGGTGCGAATTTATCTTTATATTTGCTATTGATAGAGACGAGTCGGAGACCGTCTTTTTCTTTATAGACTTTTTTGATATAAGTTTGACCATCCCAATCAACTGCATAAATGGCACCATCGTAGTCAAAACCTGTTTCTTTTATAAGAACAACCTCTCCATTCATGTACTTAGGTTCCATTGAGTCTCCAAAAACCCAAGAAGCAAAATCGTGGTCTAGGTCTTTGTCATAAAAAACAGTGTCATAGTTCCCATCGTTGAAGTATGAAAACCCAGTACCAGCTGATAGCTTTTCAAAAACACGGTATTCAAAAAGCTTTTCCTCAATTGTGATTACTTTATTATTTTGCTCTTTCAATTGTTCGTTAGCGTAGTTAAGAACCTTTTGTTTTCTCGGAGTTGATAGCTTGACAACCTTTTCAGTAATTTTGTGAACCAACGGGGAGGTTGGGATTTTCAATTCTTGTTGATTGTCTTCCCATCCCATCAAGTCTCCAGGTGATACATTTAATTTGTCAGCGATTTTTTTTAATACTTCAGGTCCAACCTTTTCAATATCTCCTTTTTCGTACCTAAAAATAGTAGAACGAGAGACACCTACACTTTCTGCAAGCTCGTCCGCAGACATTTTCAACGCTTTTCGACGTTGTTTTATTCTTTCTCCGACATTCATTTTTTTACCCCTTATTATATATTACACAATAATTTTACAACATTAGTCGCAAAAATGCAATATAAAAAGTTTCAAAAATGCGATTTTCTTGTTGACATTTCCTTTTTTATCAGTTATACTTAAAACAACAAGTCGCACAAATGCGACAAATGGAAAGGAGCAGATATGGTAAATGTATCGAAATTAAAAGGAAAAATTATCGAACGCAATACTACTCAAGAGGCTTTAGCAAAAGATATTGGGATTGATAAGAGTACGTTCTATAGAAAAATGAAACAAAATGGTAGTTTCTCTATACAAGAAGTAAACTTGATTGTTTCTTCCCTCAATCTTTCAAAAGACGAAGCTTTATCTATTTTTTTTAGCGAAACAGTCGCATAAGTGCGACAAATTAAAGAAAGGAATACTATGAACGAAATTTTTAACTTTCACGGGCAGGAAGTCCGTACTTTGACAATTGATGACGAGCCGTGGTTTGTGGGAAAAGATGTCGCAGACATCTTAGGATATGCTAAACCTCTGGACGCAATTTCTCGGCACGTTGATGAAGATGACTCCGTGAAATACGGACTCACCGACAATTTAGGTCGAACACAAAATACTATTATCATCAACGAATCTGGTCTCTACTCTCTTATTCTATCCAGCAAGTTACCTCAAGCCAAAGAGTTCAAGCGTTGGGTGACATCAGAGGTCTTGCCAGCTATTCGCAAGCAGGGCGGTTTCATCCGTGAGGACTTGGACGAGGATGCCTTTATCGCTCTGTTTACTGGCCAAAAGAAATTGCGTGAGCAACAGGCGACCATGCTGGAAGATATTGACTACCTCAAGAGTGAGCAACCAATCCATCCAAGCTACGCTCAGTCGCTCCTGAAGAAGCGTAAGGCTCGGGTTGTGGCTTGCCTTGGTGGTATTGATAGTCCAGCTTATGCGGATAAGATTTTTGCTCAGTCGGTATTTAGACAAGCTGAGATTGATTTCAAGGATCATTTCAATATCAGTCGCTATGACTTGCTATCGAAGAAGTTTGCGGACGCTGCTCTTGCTTACTGGATGACGTGGGAGCCAAGCACCAACACTAAGATGAAAATCATGAAATTGAATTCATTTGACGAAGTGTAGAAAGGTAAGAAATGAGAGTCGATTTATTATCTGCAAAGGTCGTTTTGGATGAAGAGATACTAGCTAGTATAGACAACTCATTCGGTCCGATGGTGGAAGGATATACCAAAGACCAAAAAATAAAATTTGTTTTGAACTTTAACAGAGCTTTGACAATTGCTAGATTTTTAAATGAAAATCCAGATGTCCTTGAAAAACAGCGTAAGATTTACGCAATGATTTTAAAGAAGGCTTCGGAGTAAACGTACCGACACAACGAGTTCCAGAAGAAAGAGGAAGGAATGAGACCAAGACGATATCCGTATAGCAGGATAAAACGAAAATTAACAATAAGCGCAGGAAGTATAAGCGTTAAGAATTTATCGGTTGGTTCTGTTGATGAGAAACAACTTCAGAGGGTTATCGAGAAGTTAAAGAAACAAATGGAAGGTTAATAAAGTATGGAACAATACAATTTACCTAAAATCGAAATTGATTGCGAGGAATTTACTGTACACTCAGATAGCCATTTTAAGTATCCGAGACATGAGTATCACTTTGCTAATGGTTATGGCGCCAGTGTAATTCACAACAAGTATTCTTACGGGCTTGAGTTAGCAGTTGTCAAATATAACAAGGAAACAGGTTTGTGGGATTTAGATTACAAATCAGAAATCACCGATGACGTGATTGGGCACATCAATGGCAAAGAAGAATTGGAAGAAATTCTCATTAGAATTTCAAATTTATAAACAAAAAAGCACCTGACGGCAATCAGGCGCATACTAAAAAAACTTTACAAGAGGATTATAACATGAACACTACTTCAAATTCAAATAAAATTTTAACAACCACAGATTACGATATGTTTAGAAAAATCAGCAATAGAAAAATCACTGAAAATCCTAAACTTGAAGAAGAACTTTTGTCAGAAGGTCAACGTCAACCAATTTTAGTAAATGGGAAGATGGAAGTTATTGACGGACAACATCGTCTGTATTACTTGAGAAAGCATAGAAAACCAGTGCGATTCATAGTTGACCCTACGGCTAATTTTAAAACGGTAATTTCGATGAATACATCGGCCGTCAATTGGGCATTACAAGATTATGTGTATTCTTTTTCTTTAGAAGGAGACCCTGAGTTTATTAAATTAGCTAAATTTTTAGATGAAAATGAATTGCTTAGTGACAGGATGGCAATTATAGCTGGGTCAGGAAGACGTGATGGTACAGCTACACCAATCATCAGAAAATTAAAACAAGGCGATTATGTATTTTCAAACGAAAAACAGTTAAGAGAGTTTTGTAAGTTCTACGAACGAGTTTTAAACGAAACAAAACTTCCTAACAAACCATTTCTACAATCTGTTTTATGGACTTTGTATACGACATCTGTTTTTGATGAAAACAGAATGTTGACGCAATTAAAAAAGTCGGATTTGACGTCAGAAGCTATTGAAGGATTTTCAAAGAAAAAATTGTTATTAACTTTTTTAGAAACCTATAACGGAAGATGGAGTGATGATCACCCTTCTTTAATTCAATACTTCATCAATAGAAAAGGATCGTTAACAATTCCTAGTTTGCCTAAACAAGATGAAGATCATTAAAAAAAGAGAGGAAAAATGCCAATGGCAGTTGATTTGAATGAATTGGTTGAAGCAGCAGTTGAAAAAGCTTCAGAGAGAATCATCGAACTTGTTTATCAATCTATACAAGAGGCAGAAAGACGAAGTTCAAGGAGAACTCACTGGGCGCCTATCAAAGAGGTTCAAGCGGAGACAGGTTGGGGTCGTAAGAAAATTGAAGATTTCAGAGACGCAGGGAAATTCCGCTACCAGCAAAACGCCAAAGGCGGTAAATATTTATATGACATGAACGATGTACTTCGGTTTCAAAGTCAGTTAGCAAAATAAAGGAGATTAAAAAATGTTTGAACCACCGATTTTAGACCAGTTGATGGGTGTTGGAGCTTTGCTGATTGGATTTGCAGGGCTTTGCCGTCATATCAAATTGCAAGAGGAGCGTAAGGAAAAAGAAAGACGAGAAGAGCAAGAATTTGCGTCTATGATTATCCAAGGATACAACCATGCTTACGAACGTGGTAGAGAGGACAAATGGCAAGAAATTCGCAAGAATATTCGCAGAGAGTTCAAAGGATTCACATATGACAACGAACCGCCTGTAGGCTTACGCCCTGAGCCTCTAGCCTTGCCAGAGCCGAAACAGTCTGCAATCAGATTTTTGTCATGAGGAGGTCAGGAAATGGAAGAATTGATTGAATGGCTGTCGTGGCATGAGAGAGTGAATATTAAAATGATGTCGTCTGATGAAGAGAAGTCTGATTTTGAACTATATTTAGAGGACGAGAATAGAAAAATTTCACTTATCAAAGAATACCTGGACGACTATGAAAAACTAGCTAAGGACTATCGTGATGTAGTCTCTGAAAATCGTCTGCTCAAGCTTGAAAAACTAGAGTTAGAAGGCAGACACATCTATGAGGATATGCGGATGAAATATCGTGCCAATCGCAGGAAGTGGGGTGCTCGGTATGTCTGAAATAAAGTGGATAAAAATCACAACGGATATTTTTGACGATGAAAAGATTTGTCTGATTGACGCCTTGCCTGATCCCGATGCCATTCTAGTGATATGGTTCAAAATTTTGACACTTGCTGGGAAACATAATAGTAGTGGATTGTTGATGATGACTGATAAGGTTCATTATACTGATGAAATGTTAGCTACTATTTTTCGTAGACCACTGAATACTGTCAGAATGGCTTTGGGAGTATTTGAGCAGTTCGGGATGGTTGAGATTATTGACGGTGTCATCACTTTGCCTAATTGGGAAAAGCATCAAAATATTGACGGAATGGAGAAAATCAAGGAACAAACACGTAACCGTGTAGCAAAATATCGTAAAAAACAGAAAAATCTTGCTCTTGGTAACGTTACAGGTAACGTTACAGTAACGGACGGTAACGCACTAGAAGAAGATAAAGATAAGAATAAGAATAGATTAGATAAGAATAAGAAAAGAATAACTACTACTAATAGTAGTGGTAGTGAAGAAAATATCTTAGAACTTTTTCAATCTGAATTTCGCAGACTCTTATCTGGATTTGAGATTGAAGAAATCAACCATCTACTAAATGAGAATGATGTGGATTTGGTAAAGGAAGCACTGAAGACTGCAATCAACTCAGGAAAACCTAATATCAAATACATAGGTGGTATTTTAAGAAATTGGCAGATGAACAATGTCACGACTGTTGAGCAGGTTCGCCAAACCGAAAAGAAAAACAAGGATAAGAAAGAAGAACAGGAGGCTAAGGACGAATGGGGGTACTAGAACTAATTGAGCAATTTGAGATAGACTACTATCCGTTAAGCTACGAGAAGAAAACTCTTTTAGCAAGCCAGCCGATTCATCAAGTGATTGCCTGCTTGTCTGAAATGGCCAGCTGGCAGGAATGCGGAGGTAGGCTAGTATGGTAGACAATGTATTTGAGGAGATTGCCTTATCTTATCGCAGAAATACAGAACAACAGAAAGAGCTTTGCGAAAAGCACAATATTCCTTTGATAAAGATATTGAGGACTGAGAGTGTTGTGTGTCGTATGTGTGAATCTGAGCGGATCCATGAAGAAAATCAGGCAAGAGTGAACGAACTGGCCAACGCTGAGAATGAGCGAGAGAGGAAATACTATCTTGAGAAGTTCTCTCTTTATGATGAGGTTTTGAAAAATGCGACTTTGGACAATTTTGAGACACCCACTGAAAAAGAAGCGGAAAAGCTAGCTTTTGCGAAGAGAATTTGTCGCGAATGGTCTGAGGGCGCTAGGAACAACATCGTGCTACAAGGAGAACCTGGGACTGGCAAGAGCCATTTAGCCTTTGCTATGGTGAAGGATTTATCTGAGTATACGAAAGAGATTGCTATTTTCATCAACGTGACGGACCTACTGATGAAGATTAAAGCTGATTTTAGTCAGGAAGAGTTCCTGGTCAACAAAATTGCTAGCGCTAAGTTTTTGGTTTTAGATGATTTGGGCATGGAAAAGGATAGCGAGTGGTCGTTTACTATTCTCTACAATATCCTGAACAAGCGTTCAAATACAATTATTACTACGAATTTGATTTCTGCTGATATTCAGAAAAGATATGGCAGACCCTTCATGTCTAGACTGATGAAGGGTGTAGATAAAGACCATTTGATGGTTTTCAATGATTTGACAAACAAGCGGAAGCAATATTTTTAGAATGGAGGTGGCTGATGTTTATTTTAAAGCATGGGACAAGAGAAGATAAGCCGTTCTTGAGGTCTGCAATTATCGGTGTGACTGGCTTGGACATTTCATGTTCAGAGGAGAAGAAAGCCTTGCGGTTTGTTTCTCGGGCGGCAGCCTTACAGGTTGGCAAGGCATTGAGGGGTTCCTTTGGGAACTTCTACCCAGTTGAGGTGGAGTGATGTTAGAGCTTTACTTCGTCTACAACGGGCACTGTAAATTTTACCTTGGGACGTTTGACAATGTCGATAATCTCATTGAGCATATGAAAGACCATCAGTGGGCTTTCTCGGCTATCACTCATCCAAGGTTTCAAAAGCACATTGGTCAGCGGACAACACGGTTTGACTATGGTGCTAAGGATTGTTACTATTTATCGACTTTTTCAGGAGGAGAAGAAAATGATTGAACTTTTTAAAGAATTTGGAATGGCTATTCTGTGGTTATTTCTCGGCTACTTAGTCGGGGAACGTGCAGCAAGAAAGGAGAAGAAAGATGATCAATAATGTTACGTTAGTGGGGCGCTTGACGAAAGACCCTGAATTGAAATATACGCCGTCGAATGTGGCCGTTGCTACCTTTACTCTGGCGGTCAATCGGAATTTCAAGGGAGCCAATGGCGAGCGAGAGGCGGACTTCATCAACTGCATGATGTGGCGCAAGCAGGCGGAGTTGTTTGCAGAATGGTGCAAGAAGGGCAACCTGGTCGGTGTGACTGGTCGCATCCAGACAAGGAACTATGAGAATAAAGAAGGGCGTAGAGTCTATCTGACCGAGGTGGTCGCAGAGAATTTTGAGCGACTTGAAAAGCGTGATGATACCGCTAATCGTTCGAACATTGAGGAACAAATGCCAGGACATGCACTTGAGGAAGATGATTTTCCGTTTTAGTGGGAGGTAAGAAATATGATTGGAGTAAGCTATCAGGAAATTCATCTCTTTGTTGAGTTTTTGAAAAAGCAGTATGGGCAAGGTCGTCCAGACTATATTGAAGCCCTGAACGACTTAGACGGCTTGGTGAAAGCCTTCCAAAGAGATGATATTGAAAGATTTTTAGAAGATGAAATATAAAGTGACAGAATACCATTCAGATTTTCAAGAAGAACAGACTGGCACTTGCGAATTGTGTTTTGGTACAGCGTGGGTTGAAAATGGTTCAATAACGGTTGAAGATGAAAATGGAACTGAAACAGAAATTTATTTAACTGTTTGGGATTGGGGCGATTACGACACAATCTACATTGATAATGTGGTTAATTTCTCAGCTTGGTTGCAAGAAAGGGAAGTTGATCCAATCAGTGAAGAAACCGAACTTTGGCCGTGGTTGAATGAATTGGTAGAAAAATATAACGAGGAGTTGGAAGATGAATAAGCAGGAATTGATTGAGAGAATCGAAGCCGTACCAGCACATAATACAAGAACAAGACCTTGGATTGACAAGAGAGTTGTCCTTGGTTTAATCAGACTACTAGACGAACCGAAGAAACCAGTAGTATCGCAATTTGTTGCAGATTGGTACGAAAAACACAAATATGCTCTAGAATTTAATATTTTTGATTATGTATATAGGTTTGAACAACAGGCAGAAAATGATTTTAAGGATTGGTTTGATGACATAAACACTAAAGCAATCCAAATTCTCGTCAACATGCACCAATTCGGCTACGAGATCGAGGAAGAGAAGCGGTATTTGGTGAAGTTTAAAGGGTTTAATTCAAGTTATATTATTTTGAAACATCGTCACTATGGTAATACTTGGTTTTTGGGTGGGGAACAAGAATATGAATTTTATAGATTACACCACACCCGCAAACAACTAGAAGAGGCTGGGTTCGGATGGGTTTTCTCTTGCGAAGGGATTGAAATCGAGGAGGTGTAAGATGAACGAAAAACAAATAACAGATTTAATCGAAAGAATGCGTGAACTTGGACATATTTACTCTTATCAAGGCGCAAAAAAACTTATCCTAGAATACGAGAAGTTAAACAAACCAGAAAAAGTCAAAGTTCCGGAGTATATAGAGGACTGGATTTTTAAATGCCAACTTTTAAATAATTTTAGCTTGAGTAGTGCACTAGATAGTAACACAATCCATCTCTACGCTAAAAAAAGCGAATTCGTGAAGAAATGGCTTAATGACAAAAACAACCAAGACCTCTTCGCTCGTGCGTGGTTGACTGACTATGAGGCTGAGAAAGAAACAAAATACAGAGTCAAGTTAAAAAATACAAATGACTATTTAAACGAAACAGAGGTTGGATTCCATTTTTACAACAATTGGAAAAATAACAAAACATTTACACGAAAGGAACTAGAATATTCTGATTTTAGCTGGGTGCTCGACTGCCCAGGAATTGAGATGGAGGAGGTGGAGTGATGGAAGATATACGAATACTAGACGCTTGTTGTGGCAGTCGTATGTTTTGGTTTGATAAAAATGAGAGCCATACAACTTTCATGGACATCAGACAAGAAAAATTTGAAATATATGGGAAAAAGGTAAACGTAAACCCTGACGTTGTCGGAGATTTTCGTGATATGCCATTCGATGATGAAACATTTAATCTAGTAGTATTTGATCCGCCACATTTAAAATGGGCAGGTCAAAACTCAATTATGCGATCACAATATGGCCAGCTGGATAAAGTTACCTGGTCGGAAGATTTAGCCAAGGGTTTTGAAGAATGTATGAGAGTTCTAAAAGTTGGAGGTACTCTAGTTTTTAAATGGTCTGATTGTCAAATCAACGTTAAAGAAATTCTTAAATCTGTACCTTTTAAACCATTATTTGGGCAACAAAGAGGTACTACACATTGGATGACGTTTATGAAATTTGAGGAGGTGGAGTGATGGAATTTTTACTAACAAGCACAAGCGGGTGGGTTGAAAATCAAATCCCTAACGCCGTGATTAAAAAATACACAAAAATAGAAGTTAGGGTTTTTTCGAGCTTTGAAGAATTTGATAAGCGATTATCTTGGATGGAAGGCACTTGGCTTTCTAAAGGAGTTAATCATAAAATGTCTAAAGGTCGAATACAAAGAGAATTCCCGAACGGTGCAGAGGGGCATTTTATCGAAATCAATTCGATAGAGGAGTTGCTAGAATTTCGGGAAAAAGTTGGAAACGAGCTAATAATTACTTCTGCTATTGATAACGAATCAATTCCAGCTATTGAAATTTACAATAATTACAGGGAGTGAACATGAAACGATTTATAGCAATATGGATTCTGCTATCTGCTGGATTGAACATCTGGCAGATGGACAGGATTCGAGATTTGGAAGAGAAGAAGCCGATAGTTGTCTATAAGACAGACAACGTAGGCGCTGAGATTTTCGGTAAAGTCGTCGAGAAAGGACGGTACGGTAAGCTATACACGCTTACAATTCGTGATTACGGGGTGTTCGTGGTTACGAAGGACGTGTATGAGAAAGTGAAAGTTGGGGATGAGGTGATGATTTAAAATGAAATGCGAGTTATACAACGATCATTTTGAAAATGCTAAAAGGTATCAGATTCCAAGGGCGCAGTTAATTATCGCTGATATCCCTTATAATTTAGGCAATAATGCGTATGCTTCGGACCCCCGTTGGTACAAGGATGGAGATAATAAAAACGGCGAGAGTAAACTGGCAGGAAAATCATTTTTCGATACGGACAATGATTTCAAGATTAATAATTTTTTCGATTTCTGTTCTAGGTTACTCAAAAAAGAACCTAAGGAAAAGGGGAAAGCGCCAGCTATGATTGTATTCCACGCTTGGCAACAGCGAGAAATGGTTATTGAATGTGGTAAAAAACATGGATTTAATAACGCTTATCCGCTTTATTTTACAAAGAAATCAAGTCCACAAGTTTTAAAAGCCAACATGAAGATTGTTGGCGCTGTTGAAGAGGCGACTGTCTTATATCGTGACAAGTTACCGAAATTCAACAATAGTGGGTCAATGGTATTAAATCATGCTCCTTGGGAGAAAGATAGTAACTATCCCACGATTCATCCGACGCAGAAACCTATACCAGTTTTAAAACGGTTGATTGAAATATTTACTGATCCAGACGATGTTGTTATTGACCCAGTAGCTGGAAGTGGCTCAACTTTGAGGGCTGCAATCGAAATGGGACGGTCAGCCTATGGCTTTGAAATAAAAAAGGATTTTTACCAAAAGGCGCAGGAGCAGATGCTCTCAACCTTTCAAACCAGTCTATTCTAGACCACTATATCAGACTACAATTTTTGATTTTTTAGGAGAAAAAGAATGAACACACTACAAAATGTTAAACAATGGTTTATTGACCGTGATTTAGAAAACGGTGGACGGTTAGACAAGCAGTCATTAAAACTCAGCGAAGAGTTCGGCGAGTTATGCGCAGGCTATCTCAAGAAGAATGAGAAGCTGACCAAGGACAGCATCGGAGATTGCGCAGTCGTGATTGTCGGTCTGGCCTTGTTAATAAAAGAGGATGTGCATAAGATTTTTGAGGAATCAGAGTTCGCAGAAAGCAAAGATGTGATGAAAAATTTAAAATGGCTAAATGTTAACATTTGTAATTTTCAATTACGTCATGGTTCACGGCAAAAAAAATATTGTCTATATAACCTAGTACGATCAATCGGTTATCTAAAATCAATCAGCAATGCTCTCGGTTATGATTTTGAAGAATGTTTTGAACTGGCTTACAACGAAATTAAAGACCGAAAAGGTCGTTGGATTGATGGGGTGTTTGTAAAAGAGGAGGATTTATAAAATGAAAAAACTAGGAATTTTTATTGGGGCGATATTTGTAATCGTTGTATCGCCATTTGTAGTTCAGTATGGATGGAATGAGATTATCACAACGATTGTTCCAGTTGGTAAAATTACAGTCTGGCAAGCTTTAGGGATGGATGCACTACTATCTTTCATCTGGCCTGTGTTATCTAGCAAAAAAGAATCTGAAGAGGATTATTCGTATGAGGTAAAGAGCAGTATTTCAAAAATCATTACATGTGCATTTTTGATATGGTTAGCTAGTTTGTTTATTTAAGGAGTGTTAGCATGATACCAAAATTTAGAGGGTTATCCATTGACGAAAATAGCAAAGGAGAATGGCAATACGGACATTTAATTGAAGATAGAGGAAGAGCATTTATTATCAACGAAGTGGTAGAAGCTAACGAACAATACATTACTATAGGTTCTTGGTGTCCTGTAAATATAGAATCAGTAGGACGTTTCACAGGGATGTTTGACAAAAATTTACGGGAGATATATGAGAAAGATATTCTTGGTACAAAAGATGGTTTGTTAAACGGAATTATCGAATATAGAGAAGATTTAGGAATGTTTGTAAATAGCTTGATTCGATACAATAATTTTGAACGATTGTGCAATGTGGTTAGCGATAGAGAAATCATCGGCAACGTATATGAGAACCAGGAGCTTTTGGAGGATAAATAATGAACCCAGAAATCAAAGACAACATAAACAAACCAAGCCACTACATCGGGACTCATGGTCTCGAAGTAAAGGATGTTACAGCTAATTTCATCAAAGGCAAGTCTGAAATGGAAGCACATCACTGGTGCAGTGCAGTCGAGTATTTACTTCGCTACAAAGAGAAAAACGGTCTTGAAGACCTGAAGAAAGCACGCAAAAATCTTGACTGGTTGATTGAGGAGATGGAGCATGAGTGAGTACGCATTGTACGAAGGCGACACATTCATTACTATGGGGACACTTGCGGAGATCAGCAAAGAAACAGGAATTGCTGAAAGGATGTTGAAGTATTACACTTTTGCATCCACACAAAGAAGAAACCCAAATGGTAGGGCTGTCGTAAAGATTGAGGTAGATGATGAAGGATAGGAAATATTTTTCGGAACAGATCAAATTGTGGAGAAAAGCCAAGGGTCTAAAGAAAATTGAGGCTGCTAAAATTTTTGGAGTTACCCCAGAAACTATTTGTCATTGGGAAAGCGGAAAAGCACAACCGCAAGATGGAGATATGTTTGTTATTTGCGAAAAATTGAATCTTGACCCTCATATGTTTTTGAGAAAAAAGACAAATTCTTTTGCCGAAACGCTAAAAAGAAAGCGATGTGAGATGGGATTGACTCAAAGTGATTTGGCTATTAAATTAGGGTATCACAGAGATACGATAGCCAAGTGGGAAACAGGCAGTAGTATTTCTAAATGCGCATTGGAAGATATCTGTACGTTCTTTGGAATCGAGATATAAAAAAAGAGCCAGCACACGGCTGACCCTCATAGCAACAAATCATTAACACTATTATATCATGAGGAGGAGTTCGTGTGCAAATAGAATTATTGGATATCATCGATGAAAAGAAAACCAGAAAGGAAGCTATCAAAGTCCTTAAAAAATACAGTCGCCTGAGACGGATAGCTGGAGAAGAATACGCCCCCAAAATAACAATATCCTACTCGCTTGAACCAAGATCATCAAGTGGCAAGACAAGTAAGCAGGTAGAAAGCATGGTCGTGCGTAGAGTATCAGCTCAGCAGGACCTAGAACTAATCGCAAAAGCAATCAACAATCTTTCAGATTTGGAATACACACGTATTCTTGTTGAACGATATTGCAGAAAAAAGAGGAGGGAAGACTACAGCATTTATTCAGAGCTAGGCTATTCATCTAGTGAGTATTATCGGATCTTGAACAAAGCTCTATTAGAGTTTGCGGAGTCCTATCAAGCAAGTAACCTTTTGGTCTACAAGTGATTTCTGGGAAAATCTTGGGAAAAATCTGGGAAAATCTTGGGAGAATTGGAGCGGAAAAAGGTGCTAAAATAGTATTATCCAATGATTGGGCAACGAACAGTCATGAGGACTCCTAAAAGATATAGAGGCTTCGGCCTCTTAGACAGTAAGGACAGGTTAGCAGGTTGTTTGGGTCTCCTTGAAACTTTTACCAAACGTGCGTTTTACTGTTAGACCAGCTGGTTCAATTCCAGCTACTGTCATATTCAATGCCACGATCAGTGGCTTTTTCTGTAGAAAGGAGAGGTACATGAAGAAAGTAGAACCAATTCGTGATCTAGATGATATCGAACGAATGAAGAATTATTTAAAATCTAAGAGTGAACGAAACTATATTTTATTTTTGTTCGGGATATACTCAGGTCTACGAGTAAGCGATATTGTTCCTCTTCAAGTAAAACATGTCACTCAAGATAGAATTGAAATAAAAGAGAAAAAGACAGGGAAGATAAGAAGGTTCGCAGTTAACCCAGAGTTAAGAAAAGCCCTAAACCGTTACATAAAAGAAAATAATCTTGAAAGTTACGACTACCTCTTTCCGAGCAGGAAGAAAGTTAGGGGCGACGGACTTAGAATTAAACACATAGGAAGAGTAGCTGTGTATCAATTTTTAAATGATGCAGCAAATCATTCTGGACTTGAACACATTGGTACTCACTCGATGAGAAAAACATTTGGGTACCATCACTACAAACAGAATGGTAATATAGCTATCTTAATGCAGATACTCAATCACTCTGCACCAGATATAACATTGGACTATATAGGTTATAATCAAGATGAAATAGATGAAAGTATGCTTACTTTTTCGTATTAAAAACACACCTATTTATCATATTGAGAAACGGTAAATTCAATAAATTAGAAATGTGGCTGAACCATTGTCTAGACTGAGTTAAAGCATGTTCTCTCGAAAGTCACAAAATATAAGATATGTTAAATATAAGAGGGGGTGGGTACACTAAAAACACCCCTGCTTTGAAAGATACCGAGGGGGTATATTTGAGAATACCAATCCCCCCTACCCTAAAAAGAAAGGACCCCCTCCCTAGATGAATACCAACCCCCTCCGAGCGGACCGTAGTGGACCACATAGGGTAGCCTTTGAGAAGAACAAGAAGATTATCTTAAAGACAAGAAACACTTGTGGGATATGTGGCCAGCCTGTAGACAAAGACCTGAGATATCCTCATCCATTAAGTCCAGTCATTGACCATATCGTTCCAGTAAATAAGAACGGGCATCCATCTGACATTGCTAACTTGCAATTGGCGCACTGGCAATGCAATAGACAGAAGTCAGACAAGCTATACGCTGATGAGAAGACAAATGGAACAAAGGTCATTGGTAATAGGAACTTACCACAAAGTACAGATTGGTTTAAGTATAAGAGTTAATACTAAAACCATCAGTAAGTATTTAAAAAAATAAATAGACCTTGTTTTAAAAAATAATTAGACAGAGATTGAAAAAGGACGAGTGTTCCTGCCAAGGTGGGGGGGATGACCCCCTCCCCCTCGGTGCTTCAGGGCTTCACACCGTCACTGTACATTTTTTCTCGCGGGAAATGAAAGGTAGTTGTATAAAATGACATTGAAAGGTATGGGTTATCTCAGGAAGAAGTTAGCCAACTATAAAATGGGTGTAGATACTAGATACAATCAGTATGCTATGCAACACAATGACATAGATGTTGGTATTACGATACCACCTCAAATCAGGCAACAATATAGGGCGGTATTAGGTTGGGCTGCTAAAGGTGTTGACAGTCTAGCAGACCGTTTGGTCTTTCGTGAGTTTGCCAATGACGAATTTGGGGCGAATGAAATCTTTGCTCAGAACAATCCAGATGTATTCTTTGACAGCGCGATCCTTTCAGCTTTGATTGGGTCGTGTTGTTTTGTCTACATCTCGCAAGGAGATGACGATGACGCTCCTCGGTTGCAGGTTATCGAAGCAAGTAATGCGACTGGTGTTCTAGATCCTATCACTGGCCTGCTGACAGAGGGATATGCAGTCTTGAAACGAGATGATAATGGATATGCTTTGCTTGAGGCTTATTTCACAAGTGATGTGACTTGGTTCTATCCGAAAGATGGTCAGCCGTTTGCAATCGGAAATCCAACGGGTGTTCCTTTGCTGGTACCAGTCATTCATAGACCTGATGCTGTCCGTCCGTTTGGTCGTTCACGAATTACTCGGGCTGGGATGTATTATCAGAGATATGCTAAACGAACGCTTGAGCGGTCAGATGTGACTGCTGAGTTCTATTCATTCCCTCAAAAGTATGTATTGGGATTGAGTCAAGATGCTGAGGCGATTGATACTTGGAAAGCGACTGTGTCTAGCTTGCTGACGTTTACGAAAGATGATGAAGGGGACAAGCCGAACGTGGGACAATTCACCACGTCAAGTATGTCTCCTTTTACTGAGCAGTTACGGACTGCAGCAGCTGGATTTGCTGGGGAGATGGGATTGACCTTGGATGATCTTGGGTTTGTGTCTGACAATCCGTCATCTGTTGAAGCTATCAAGGCTAGTCATGAAAACTTGCGGTTAGCTGGGCGGAAAGCTCAGCGCTCTCTGGGTTCTGGTCTGCTGAATGTGGCTTATGTGGCTACTTGCTTACGTGATGAGTTTCCATATTTGCGAAAGCAGTTTAATAAGACGGTCGTGAAGTGGGAGCCTTTGTTTGAGGCGGACGCTAACATGTTGACTTTGATTGGTGACGGTGTTATCAAACTGAATCAAGCGGTGCCTGGCTATATGGATGCTGAAACCATCCGTGACTTGACTGGAATCAAAGGGTCAGACAAGCCTGCTCCAGTAGTGAAGGAGGTTGCAGATGGTGGAGGATATCGTTCCGAGCCTGCTCAAGAAAATCAAGTCTGAGTTTGAAGGTGCTAGGTTGGACAGTGAGGTCTTGAAAGACTTGCTGTCTAAACTGCATCATAGCAAAGCAAGTTATTTGGACGCTAATCAATATGCTATTGAAATTGGGGAGATACTTTCTAAGGCTCTGGGAGCCTCTCTGACGAACGAAACACTACCAGACGGAAAAATGTATTACAATATCGCTCAGCGCGTGCTGACGGACGTTCTGGGGCGAAATCATGAGCTTGTGAGTGATTATGCTGAGCAAGTTCAGAAAAATTTGAACACTGAGGCTAAAATCGGGTTAGCTGCTCAGGTTCCTGAACTCAATCAAGACCGAATTGATGGCCTGGTCAATCGTTTAGCTAGTGAGGAAAGTTTTGATGATGTTAGTTGGCTGTTAGAAGAGCCTGTTGTGAACTTTACTCAGTCAATAATTGATGATACTATCCAAAAAAATGCGGAATTTCATCATAAATCTGGTTTACAACCTGAGATTGTAAGAAAATCTGCTTATCACTGCTGTGAATGGTGTCAGGAAGTTCAAGGTACTTATAAATATCCAAGAGTTCCAAAGGATATTTATCGAAGACACCAACGTTGTAGATGCACTGTTGATTATGATCCTAAAAGTGGTAAGGTCCAAAATGTTTGGAGTAAGACATGGAGTAAAAGTGACAAAAGTGATAAAATAGAAGCAAGAAAGAACATCGGAGTGCAATCTCAAATTAGTGAAGTTAGAAAACTTGCACTTAAGATAGGGATACCTTCAAACCCTATTCAAAAAAGTCCGAAAAGATTAACCGAAGAAGAAATTATTCAAGCGATTAGTGGTGGAGATAAGACAAAAGGTTCTTGTTCATCAGCCGCATTCGCTTATATAGGGAATAAAGGTGGATATACTGTTCTAGATTTTAGAGGTGGAGAGAGTTGCGATTTCTTTTCTAGGAATAGCAGAATCAATATGATTGGAAACCTACCAGGTGTTAAGATGCATGTCGCAAAAAACACAAATGATTTCAAAGCTACAAAGGAATTGTTGGAAAATGTAGAAAACGGTAATGAATACTACTTGGCAACAGGTAGGCATGCTGCAATCATTAGGAAGAATGATAATCTAGTTGAATATTTGGAGCTTCAATCAAAAATTGTAAATGGGTTTAAACCGTTTGATAACACTGTTTTGAAAAAAAGATTTAAGGCTCAGAAATCTCATGCTGTAAGGGGACGTAAATATGATGTAGATAGCTATCTTATTGATGTAAATTCATTAAAAGACAATCCTGAATTTCATAACATATTGAGTTTCCTTAACACAGCTGAATCTAAACAAATGAAAGGTATTGAAGGGCATGAAAAGTGATTACGAAGAAGTGAACTGGTCAGAGTATTGTTACAAGGAAAACGATGATGATAAAATCTGGTGGGTTGATACTTCATGGTATGCCAAAGGATTGATGCTTATCACATTTGATAAAAAGAAGTTCTATAACCTTTTTGAAGATTATCCTCAAAACATGACTTTTGAGGAGATTGAAATCTTTGATAAAGAAAATCCATTTTGGGAAGATTACTTTTCAGATAGAAAATAATATGTTAGAGCACTCGTAAGGGTGCTTTTATTATGCTTAGAAAGGAGTAACAATGGGAAACATGATTGATTTTTCAGAGAAAAAGTCTAGTCTGGAGCGTGGTGCTTCCGTGAAAGAAATTTTGAAGGAGAATCTTGAAGCTAGTCATGACTATACTTCGGTATTGGTAGTTTCTTTGGATAAAGATGGTGAGATAAATCTTGGCTATAGCTGGGATAGTAGTTTGCAGGCATTGGGAATGCTGGAGGTTGCTAAAAACTATATTTTGAACGTGATCAATTAAATCATCCCAGCGATAGGGTTATCATGCGGTACGATTGAAAGGAGCAGTGGATGGCTAGAAAGAAACTTGGCAATCAGAATCCTACTCAATCGGTAATTTTAAAATACGTCAAGAAAAATTCTAAGGCAAAAGAAGCGGTAGAAATCTACGAGCGGACGGGTCTTTCTTGCTATGCTTGGCAAGTCAATCTGTTGACATCCATCATGGCGGTTGACAAGGATGGTTTGTGGGTTCATCAAAAATTTGGCTACTCTATCCCTCGTCGTAATGGGAAGTCTGAACTCTTGTACCTTTTTGAACTTTGGGGCCTGCATAATGGACTAAACATCCTACACACGGCTCATAGAATATCCACCTCTCATTCCTCTTTTGAAAAGGTAAAACGTTATCTTGAAAAAATGGGGTATGTGGACGGTGAGCACTTTAGCTCTATACGAGCCAAGGGACAAGAGCGGATTGAACTATTTGACGGCGGTGGGATTGTACAATTCCGTACCAGAACCTCAAACGGTGGTTTAGGGGAAGGTTTTGACCTTCTTGTAATCGATGAGGCTCAGGAATATACGACTGAGCAGGAATCGGCCTTGAAATATACGGTAACGGATAGTAGCAATCCTATCACTATTATGTGTGGAACACCTCCAACACCAGTTTCAAACGGGACGGTATTCACAAACTACCGTAAGACTTGCCTGTTTGGTAAAGGAAAATACTCTGGTTGGGCGGAATGGTCGGTCTCTGAGGAAACAGAGATTGATGATGTCGAAGCCTGGTATAACTCCAATCCCTCTATGGGCTACCATTTGAATGAGCGGAAGATAGAAGCTGAGCTTGGTGACGATAAGTTAGACCATAACGTGCAACGTTTGGGTTATTGGCCTGAATACAACCAGAAATCTGCTATTTCGGAAACGGAATGGAATGAGTTGTGTGTTGACTCTATGCCTGATTTGTCAGGTAAGTTGTTTGTCGGAGTCAAATATGGGCAAGATGGCGCGAATGTGGCCTTAAGTATTGCTGTTCGTACGGTAGATGAGCGGATTTTTGTTGAGACGATTGACTGTCAGTCAGTCCGTAACGGAAATGACTGGATTTTGGATTTTGTCAAGCGTGCCGATGTGGCTACTATCGTAGTCGATGGGGCAAGCGGTCAGAAAATCCTTGATGAAGAGTTGAAAAAGGAACGCATGAAGAGCGTGATATTGCCTACGGTTAAGGAAATCATCGTGGCTAACTCGATGTGGGAACAGGGGATTTATCAAAAGACCTTGTGCCATGCTGGTCAACCGTCTTTGAAGAAAATCACAACAAACTGTGAGAAGCGGAATATTGGTTCAAACGGTGGTTTTGGCTATCGCTCACATTTTGCGGATATGGATATTTCTTTGATGGATAGCGCCTTGCTTGCGCATTGGGCTTGTGTGACAACTAAGCCTAAGAAAAAGCAAAAAATCAGTTATTAAGAGGAGCAGTTGAGAGACTGCTTTTTTTGATGCCTAAAAAATTACCGAACTGCCGGGAAAGCAGGAGAAAGGAGACATGAAGATGTCTGAATTTAAAACGATTGAAACACAGGAAGAACTAGATAACATCGTGAAGGAACGTATCAGACGTGAGCGTGAAAAATTCGGTGATTATGATGATCTCAAGAAACGTGTTTCAGAACTGGAATCTGAAAACAGTGCTTTGAAGTCTACTGTTGAAGATGACAAGCAAACTAGAGCAGAATTAGACGCTCAAATTACTGAATTGCAGGGGCAAGTGAGCAATTATGAAACTGCTAGCTTGCGAACTCGTATCGCTTTACAAAATGGCTTGCCTTATGACTTGGCTGACCGTCTTCAAGGTGCTGACGAAGAAGCATTGAGGGCTGACGCTGAGCGTCTAGCTGGTTTTATGCGTCCAGCGACGCCTCAAGCACCGTTAAGAGATACTGAGCCTGCTATGGGTGATGACAAAACTATGCAAATGAAGCAGATGCTTCGAGATTTACAACCAAAAGGAGAATAGAAAATTATGGCAGATAATGCAATGAAAGCTGGAACACTTTTTAAACCAGAACTAGTAAAAGAATTGATTAGTAAAGTGCAAGGACGTTCTGTTCTTGCAAAACTTTCATCTCAAACACCTATTCCATTTAATGGAGTAGAACAATTCATCTTCAACCTTGAAGGAAACGCTCAAATTGTTGGTGAGGGAGAACAAAAACAAGCTGGTAAAGCTAAAATCACTTCCAAAGTAATCAAACCACTTAAATTCGTTTACCAGGCTCGTATCACAGATGAGTTTAAATATGCTTCTGAAGAAAAACAAATGAGCTTCTTGTCAGCATATATGGACGGATTCGCTAAGAAGATTGCAGAAGCCTTTGACCTTGCTGCTCTTCACGGTTTGGAACCAAAAACAATGACAGATGCTTCTTTCCGTGCGACCAACTCATTTGACGGATTGATTACTGGGAATATTGTAAATTATGATGAAGCGCATATTGATGACAACATTGATACTGCAGTTCAAACAATTGTAGCAAAAGGTGGGGAAGTGACAGGTATCGCCTTGTCACCAACGGCAGGTCAAAACTTGGCTAAAATTAAGGTTAACGGTGTTGTTCAATATCCTGAGTTCCGCTTTGGTCAAAATCCTGATTCATTCTACGGCATGAAATCAGATATCAACAAGAATCTTACTGTCACTGGTGGTACTGCTGAAACAGACCACGCTATTGTAGGGGATTTCCAAAACCGCTTCAAATGGGGTTATGCTGAAAATATCCCGATGGAAATCATTGAATTCGGTGATCCTGATGGTGCTGGTCGGGACCTTAAAGCCTACAATGAAATCTGTTTGCGTGCGGAAGCCTTTATCGGTTGGGGTATCCTTGATGAAGATGCCTTCGCTCGTGTGAAAGCGTAAGTTTTATGGCTTTATACCGTGATACGAAAACGGGCGTGATTATCTCCGCTGAGAGTGTTCTTGGCGGAGATTGGGTGCCTGTGGAAGATACGGCACCAAGCGGAGGAGATATGACCGTAGCGGAATTGAAGTCTAGTTTGGATGAATTGGGCATTGATTACGATAAAAGTCTGAAAAAATCCGATTTGGCAGCCTTGTACGAGGAAAACAAGGGTTAAGCTATGGGAAATTTTGCAAAGATTGAAGACTTGGAATTGTTGTGGCGCTCGTTGAAATTTGATGAGCGTGCAAGGGCTGAGGCTCTTTTGGAAGTTGTATCTAATTCTTTGCGAGTTGAAGCTGAAAAAGTCGGTAAAGACCTTGACGATATGGTGGCGGAAAGCGTGTCATTCGCTAGTGTTGCCAAGTCTGTCACGGTCGATATCGTGGCACGGACCTTAATGACCTCAACGGACCATGAACCGATGACTCAGGTATCTGAGAGTGCTTTGGGTTATTCGTTTAGTGGCTCTTACCTTGTTCCTGGAGGCGGTCTCTTTATTAAAGACACCGAACTTAAAAGGCTTGGTTTGAAGAAAAAACAACGATATGGAGCGATTGAAATTTATGACCTACCTAAAAGGAATCCCTGTCATTTTAGTGGACAAGGTAGAAACTGGTAACGATGATTTCGGTCATCCAATCTATCGTGATGTTGAGATTGAGGTTCAAAATGTATTGGTAGCGCCAACTTCATCAGAGGACGTCATCAATCAAATGAACTTGACTGGGAAAAAGGCGGAATATACACTTGGTATTCCTAAAGGGGATACTAATAAGTGGGAAAATCGTGAGGTAAAGTTTTTTGGTCGAAAATGGCGGACAATCGGCCTTCCTCAAGAGGGGATTGAGTCAATGATTCCATTGTCTTGGAATAGAAAGGTAATGGTCGAAGTTTATGAGTGATATGAAATTCCAATTAAATCCAGCTGGCGTGTCTTCTTTGCTACGTTCTTCCGAAATGCAGGGTATTTTGAGAGAAAAGGGGCAAGGAATTGCGAACCGAGCTGGTGAGGGTTTTGAATTGACCGTATCGTCAGGGCAGAAGCGTGCCAATGCAAAAGTTAGTACGACTGACATCAAGAGCATGGTCAGAAATAAAAAACATAATATTTTACTGAAGGCTATGAGATGATCGAATTAGTTATAAAGAAATTTTTAGACGGACAGTTAGATGTTCCGTCTTTTTTTGAACACAAACCGAATATGCCTGAGAGTTATGTCATCCTTGAGAAGACGGGAAGTGGTGGAAGTGACTACGTTCATTCCGCTACATTCGCTTTTCAGAGTTATGCGCCGTCCTTACAAAAGGCTGCTGAGTTAAATGAGAAAGTCAAGAAAGTAGTTGAGGATCTCATCACGGTTAACGAAGTTAGCGGTGTGCATCACAATAGTGACTACAACTTTACAGACACGGAAACGAAGCAATATCGCTATCAAGCGGTATATGACATCAATTATTTTTAAAAAGGAGGTGTAGTTTTGGCGCCAGAATTAGAAGCGACAGAAGTAAGAACACCAAATGCAGAATCAACAGGAGGAAAGAAAATGACGACTGCATCAGCATCAAATGTAACGGCTGCAAAGCCGAAAGCAAGTGGAGCAATTGCAAGTGCACCACTAGGTACATTATTACCAACTGATTCAAAATCAGATTTAAATCCAGCATTTAAATCGTTAGGATATATCTCGGAAGACGGTATCACTAATGAAAACTCACCAGAAAGTGAAGAAGTCAAAGCCTGGGGTGGACAAACAGTCTTGTCTTCTCAGACCGAAAAGAAAGATACCTTTAAATTTAAGTTAATTGAAAGTCTTAATGTAGAAGTCCTTAAAGAAGCTTATGGTGCAGATAATGTTACAGGAACTTTATCGACCGGGATTACTGTTAAGGCAAATTCAAACGAATTACCAGAGCACTCATTGGTAATTGATATTCTCCTAAAAAACAAAAACTTCCAACGTATCGTCATTCCTCGTGGCAAGGTGAGCGAAATTGGAGAAGTTAGCTACAAGGATGGTGAGCCAATTGGTTATGAACTAACTATTACCGCTTTACCAGACGACCAAGGAAATACACATTACAAATACATTCAAGGAGCGTAAAATAAATGAGTAAAACATTCAAAGGGGAAACGAAGTCAGGTTTTAAATTCGAAATTTCTGAGCGCCGTTTAAACAACTATGAATTGTTAGAGTTGATTGGTGAAGTTGACGAAGGACAAGGCCAAGTCTTTCCTAAAGTTGTAAAACTTTTATTTGGAGATGAGCAAGCCAAGGCTTTTAAAGACCATCTAAGAGAAGAAGATGGCATCGTGCCAAATGATAAAATGGCAGATGAAATCAAGAGTGTTTTTGAATCCGTTAACGGCTTAAAAAAATCCTAGTCCTTGCTCAGATGATCAATTTGGACGAAGATGCCCTTGTCTGTGACTTGGCGGAAACCTACCAGATATACGACTACAAACAGCTACCTTTAAATCAGGTGGCTGTTTTTGCGTATGGGTTGCGTGATGATTCGCGGATAAAGCAGATGATATCTGACCAAATCGTCCCTCTCGAAATTACTTTACTCGCAAATATCGTAGACAGACTTTCAATTTCTTTGTGGTTCCAAACAAAAGATGGTCAAAAGGGTGTTAATCGCCCGACGTCAATTGCTGAAATGCTAACAAAAAATCACAAAGAAGAGAGTGACGAAAGGGATTATCTCGTCTTTGAATCTGGTGAGGACTTTGAAAATTATCGTAAGGCTTTACTTGCGAAAACAGGAGGTGAGGAATAGTGGCGACCGAATTAGGAAAAGCCTATGTACAAATCATTCCATCTGCCAAGGGCATTAGTGGCATGATTCAAAAGGAAATGGGTGGTGAAGTTGCCTCAGCTGGCGTTAGCGCAGGCGAATCCCTCGGATCTAAAATGATGGGCGCTGTTTCAGGAGTTATTGCTGCTGCAGGAATTGGTCAGGCAATCGGAGCATCAATAACTGAAGGGGCAGCACTTCAACAATCGCTTGGTGGTGTCGAAACCTTATTTAAAGACTCAGCTGATAAGGTCAAAGGATTTGCAAACGAGGCCTACAAGACAACAGGTCTGTCAGCCAATGCCTATATGGAAAATGTTACAGGTTTCTCAGCAAGCTTATTGCAATCTCTTGGTGGAGATACAGATAAAGCAGCAGAAACAGCTAACATGGCCATGATTGATATGTCGGATAATGCGAATAAGATGGGGACATCTATGGAAAGCATTCAACTGGCGTATCAAGGTTTCGCCAAACAAAACTACACCATGCTCGACAACTTAAAATTGGGTTATGGTGGTACCAAACAAGAAATGCAACGGCTTTTGTCCGATGCAGAAAAGTTGACAGGCGTTAAGTATGACATGAATAACTTGTCAGATGTTTATAGCGCGATTCACGCTATCCAAGAGAATTTGGACATCACTGGCACAACAGCAAGAGAAGCAGCAACAACTTTCACTGGATCATTTGAATCTATGAAAGCAGCTGCTCAGAACGTTCTTGGGAAGTTATCGTTGGGTGAAGATATCCAACCCGCACTGCAAGCTTTGATGGAAACGACATCCACATTTCTTTTCGGAAACCTAATTCCTATGATTGGAAATATTTTGAAGCAAATTCCTAACCTTATTTTAGGAGGAATCAAGGGTGTTTTCAGTGGGATTTTTGGTGAAGGTCTAGGAAGTATCATGGGTGGTATCGTTACCGCTCTTGGTTCTGCATTTTTAGCTTTTAAAGCATTTTCGGCAGTCTCGGGATTGCTATCTGGAATACCTGCTGTCTTAACGACAATTAAAACAGCAGTCACGGGCCTATTTACTGCAATGAGTGCCAATCCGATTGGGATTGCCATCGCAGCGATTGCAGCCTTAACTGCAGGTTTGGTTTATTTCTTTACTCAGACCGAGATGGGAAGACAAATCTGGCAAGGTTTTATGGATTGGTTTTCTGGAGTTTGGCAATCCATTGCACCAGTCCTAACTGAAGTTTGGAACGGTATCGTTGAAACAGCTACGACCGTTTGGAATAATATGATGGCTGTTGTTGCTCCAATTATTCAAGCGGTTGTTGATTTTATCAAGTCTGTTTGGGATGGCATTTCTTTATGGTGGTCTGAAAATCAAGCATTGATTCAACAAACGTTCACAACAGTTTGGAATGCTATCCAGACAGTTATTCAGACGGTCATGCCGATCATCCAATCTATAATCGAAACAGCTATGAATATTCTCGGACCTTTCATTGAAGGGGCATGGAACAACATCTGTACGGTTGTAACAACGGTTTGGGAGTTGATTAAGATTGCTATTCAGACGGCTATGGATGTCATTAGTGGCATTATAAAAGCAGTCATGGCTATCATCAATGGTGATTGGGGGACTGCTTGGAATGCTATAAAAGGCGTCGGTGAGGCGATTTGGAACGGGTTGTCTGCTACAGGTAAGGCTATCTTTGATGGCTTTGCTCAGATATTATCTAATATCTGGAACACAATCAAATCTGTCGCAAGCAGTGCTTGGGAAGGATTGAAATCAACCGTCTTAGGTCTGATTGATGGACTTGTCCAAGGAGCTCAGCGAGCGTGGGAGAGTATGAAGCAAGGTGTTAGTGACCTTGTAAGTAATGTTACAAGTATCTTTGATGGTATTCGAAACATTGACCTATGGTCAGCAGGTAAGGCTATCCTTGATGGATTCCTAGGCGGTTTGAAATCCGCTTGGAGTGCAGTTACTGACTTTGTAGGAGGTATTGCTGGTTGGATTGCTGACCACAAGGGTCCGATTGAGTACGACCGCAAGCTCTTGATTCCTGCTGGTAATGCGATTATGCAAGGTTTGGATAGAGGGCTGCAGGACCGTTTCAAAGATGTTAAGAAATCCGTCAGCGGAATGGCTGGTGAAATCTCAAACGCATTTTCAAACGATGATTTTGGTTTGAGTGGAACACCTACCATTGCCAAAAATATTGAAGCAAGTTTGGCTATGCCAAGCGCTCAACTCGAGGCAAAAGACAGTCAAACCGTGTCTGAGATAGCGATTCTGAGAGCAAGTATGGAGAAGATCCTTACTGCTATCCTTGAAAAGCCGTCAGATACTTATCTGGACGCTGATAAAATTTCAATGAGCGTTTACCAACGCCAAGGTGCAATTTACGCTAGGGAGGGAATTTAATGGAATACATGATTATCAATGGTTTCAATACTTCAACCATTCTTAAATGTGTGGTGACCGACTTTGGCGAGGTAGAGGCTGCTAAACCTAAAGTCTCGGAAACAGCTACCCTGTTTGGAGTTAACGGGAATTACCGTGTCTTGGACGGTGCTTATGAGAGTTATGAACGAACATTTGCATTTTATCTTCCAAGGACGGTAGACCCGTCTAAAATCGTTGAGAGATTCCAACCAAATGATAATACGCTAGAGTTTAGCTACCAGCTAGGCTCTTTATTTTATGCTGATTTTGTAAGTGCAAAATACAAGCCCCAAGGTATGCACGGCTGGAAATTAGAAATCAAGCTGAGTATGCAACCCTTTCGCTATCAGAAAGATGTTGCTCCTCTTATCTTTACCGCAAGCGGTAATGTCAACAATCCAGGCTCTGTCTATAGTGAGCCTGTGATTGAGATTGAGGGGGACGGAGATATTTCTTTGACTATCGGACGGACAATCATGCACTTGACCATTAGACGAAAAGTGACCATTGATTGTAGGCATAAGAAACAAAATATCTACAATGCAGATGGAGCGGTTCAAAATACTTTACGGAAGCGTGGAGGATTCTTTGAATTGGCAGTAGGGAATAATGGTCTGGTCTTTACTGGTGCCGTTCGTAAAGTCACGGTTAGGCCAAATTGGAGGTATATCTTATGATTTATCTTACAGAGGGCAATACGCCTTTAAATGAGGCTTACAACGATGAAATTGTTCAGGAGCGAAACAATACCTATCAACTGACCTTTCGTTTTCCTACATCGGATCCCAAGTGGGAATTGCTGAAAGAGGAAACTTTCTTGACTGCGGATGACCTGCATGGTGAGCAGGATTTTTATATTTTTGAGGTTGAAAAACAGCAAGGATATATCCAAGTCTATGCTAATCAGGTTATCAGCTTGTTAAATAACTACATCGTCAGCTCTATCGATGTTGACCGTGTCAGTGGTACAAGGGCACTGAGCGCATTGGCTGGCAGCATTACCAGAGCCAATCCTTTCTCTTTTTTCTCGGACATTGACGATAGGCACACGCTTAACATCAAGGATAAGAATGCTATGGAGGTCTTGGCCAAAGACAAGCACTCTATCCTTGGTCAGTGGGGCGGAGATATGGTGCGAAATGGCTACAATTTGCGCTTGTTAAAAAATGGCGGTTCAGAGAATGAATCGCTTTTTATGTACAAGAAAAACCTGTCCAGCTACCAACACAAGACTTCTACTAAATCGCTGAAAACTCGGATAACCTTTAAGACGACTGTCAAGGGCGAGGGAGAGAAGGCGCCTGATGTTGACTATGTGGTGGTGATTGATAGCCCCTTGCTCGGAAAATATAGCCAAATCTATGAAGCTGTTGTTGAGGTCAATGACCAGAACGTCAAAGACCAAGCTAGCTTGATTGAATACGGTAAGCAGTATTTTCGTACGAGTATGTGCGATATGCTGGAAGATAACCTTGAAATTTCGGTTGTCGGTCAGAGTGATGTTGCAGTTCGGATGTTCGATGTGGTCAGTATCTACCACGAGTGGTATGGTCTTGATGTTCGTAAGAAAATTACCAAATATACCTATTCGCCAATGGCAAAACGTCTGAAATCAATAGGTTTTGGGGCGTTCCAGTCAAGTCTGGCTAATGCGATTGGTGGAATTGTAAATGATGCCGTTTTGAATGAAAGCAGAAATCTGCATCAGATTTTTGAAGAACGTTTAAAAAAGGAAATCGCCAACGCTGACCGTGCGTTTGACGCTGAATTTGCCAAGCGTGAGAAGGATATCACGGACGCTATCGAACTCGCCAAGGCCAAGGCGGAAGAAGTCAAGCAAGACATTTCAAACGAAATCGATAAACGATTCCAAAACTTCGATAACGCTTCTATCCAAGAAGCTAGACGAAAAGCTGAAGATGCTCTGCGAAGTGCTGGGGCAAGTAGTTCTCTTGCTCAGGAAGCGAAGCAGATTGGCTTGGATTCTGTCGCTAAACTTGAAGCCTTTAAGTCACAGACTACGAACGCTCAGACGGCTCTGTCGGGAGATTTGGATGTTTTGAAACAGACAGTCACAAGCGAGGTCAATCAAGCTTCGGAATATCGCAGAACGACCACAGAGACCCTTAGTCGTATGACTGGCCAGATGAACGGATTTGCAACAAAATCTGAAGTTAAACAAGACATCGATGGACTGACTCAAACCTTTGCCAAAATGAAGGTCGGTAGTCGCAATTATGCTGAAGACTACGATTTTTCAAGGGGACTTTGGTACTATACTCAAGGAGATAATAGTCCACAAGATTGGACTATTGCAAACGGAGAATACAATGTAAAAGGTACTACGAAGACTTGGAAGCAGATGCAAATTCAATCTAAAGAGGGGAGTCGTTCTTCGTGGAAGAGTTCGACAGCTCTTCTCGATTTAGAAGTCAGCGAAACCTACACACTTTCGTTTCAAGGGATTTGCTACTCTGGCTCTTCAAGTGTTTGGCTATCATTAAGGGCTAATCGTACAGTTTCCGGTTATGCTGAAATTATGTATGGCGTTTTCAACCTCACGTCTAGCTGGCAGACTTATCAAGTCACTATACCAGCATTGACCAAGCCTGAAAATTTTGATTTCTGGCGAATTATTCTTGGTTATAACGAGGTTGGTCATGTAGCCTTTCGCAAGGTTGAATTGACCAGAAGTTCTACTCGTATAGATGCAGGACCTGCTCCTGAAGATGGCAAGACGGATCTTATAGCTGCTAAGGCTACTTTTGAACGGACGGCTCAGGGTTTGCGAACCGATTTATCAGCTATTCAGGAATATGTCAACCAAGACGGACAGAGACAAGAAGCATTGCAGCGTTACACTCGTGAGGAAAGCGCAAAACAAGCGACGGCTGTACGTGAGCAGATATCCAGAGACTACGTTGGGAAATCGACTTATCAAGAAGATGTGCGAGGTCTTGAGCGTAGGCTTGAAGCTATTACCAACCCACAAAATGGTTCGATCGCTACTCAAATTGCTAACTACAAGAAATCAGTTGATGGCAGATTCGCAGATATATCATCTCTACTTTCTGGCAAGGCTAATCAGACGGACTTTCAGCGTGTTAAGGAAACCAGTCAGCTTTACGAGCGGATTTTGGGCAATACTGAAAATGGAATTGCTGACAAAGTAGCTCGTATGGCTATGACCAATCAGCTGTTCCAGGTTGAGGTTTCGAAGGTTGCTAAAGGTGGACGGAATTATATCAGAGGAATCAAAGAAATGCGTGTAGCTTCAGGCTCATGGGATTCCGGGACATTTCGACGTTCAGGGTCTGGAAGCATTCAGACAATTGATGTTTCAGATAGTCCAGTACCTGGTTTTAACAAAGCAATACGTATGATTTCTAGTGATCCAAAAGGAGAAATTGGCATTGCTCAGGATGGATTTGAGATTATGTCAGGAACCTATACAATGTCTGTGTGGGTAAAAGGCTCAGCTGGACAAAGAGTCAGGATACAAACCTATTGGGCGCCTGGTGATTCAACAGGTATAAGTCCAGAATTTATCTTGAAAGATGATAAATGGACATATTTGACATTTTCCAGTGAGAGAAAAAAAGCTGGAAAATTATCGATTGGCTATGTTTACTTGATAAATGGCATAAAAGAAAGCCACATTGATGTTTTAGCTCCTCAATTAGAAGAAGGAAGTATTGCAACAAGTGCTCGTCTTGCTCTCGAAGATACCGATGAAGCTATTCGTACTGTCCAAACCCAATTAGCTGGTTCATGGGCGGTTCAAAATCTGACCAGTGCTGGTGCTTTGGTTTCAGGTCTCAATCTTGGAGCTAACGGTCATAATCGACTTGACGGGAAATTGACTCACATCACTGGTGAGACCTTGATTGATAATGCTGTTATCAAGTCAGCTATGATTGATAAGCTGAAGACAGCCAATTTTGAATCTGGTTCGGTCACGACTGCGATATTAGACGCTGAAGCGGTCACGGCCGATAAATTGAAAGTTGATAATGCGCTCATTAGAAAAATCACTGCAAATGAAGCATTTATTGAACAACTGACTTCTAAACGCATTTTTGCGACAAAAGTCGAGTCAGTCGTTTCTAGTTCAACTGTTTTAGAAGGTTATAAAGGCTGGATTGGTGGATTCCAGCTTGGAACGCATGATTCAGGTTATGGTCGCTGGATAACTGGGCGCAATCACTTCTCGGTTGGAATGGGCGATGGTGAGGGCGGTGATAATGCATCAGCTCTTTGGGTTAACTGGGGAGGCAATTGGAACGAACCTGGATACTATGCATGGTTCGTTAAAAACAACGGGAGAATGTATTGTAAGAATACCGCTGAATTTTGGAAAACACCTATTGTCCATGGTGATCTGAAAGTTACAGGCAGAATCGTTTATGATGGTGGTGCTTGGATTTATTCTAATGGATATGAAAAAATCGGACGTAGTAGCAAGGATTATTTTTATTTGGAAAAAGCTAACGGTGTCAGAGAGTGGTTCCCAGCTTGGAACGATACTTCTGACCGCAGACTGAAATCAAACATTCAAGAGAGTAGTGTTTCAGGGATTGATATTATTAATCGTTTGAAAACGTATAGTTACCGAAAAGAATTTAATAATGAGGTAGAGGATATCTCATGCGGTATCATGGCTCAAGATGTGCAGAAGTACGCTCCAGACGCTTTTCGTGAGAGTCCAGATGGAGTTTACACATATAACACATTTGCACTGGTACCTTACTTAATCAAGGCCATCCAAGAATTAAATCAAAAAATAGAAAAAATGGAGAAAACAATAGCATGAACAACAACATGGACGCAGTAGTAAATCAGTTAACACTTGATTCGTTGACTAAAAAATTAGCAGTCAGCGAGAGAGAAGAAGCTCAGAATGAGGCTCTTTATTTGTATGCAGCAAGTGAATTGCACACGATGAAAGAGGTTCTAGAATACGACCCAGCTCTAAAAGAGCTATTTGAAGAAACACAAGCTAAAATGAAAGGAACTAACTAATGAATTATGAAGTAGCAATTAAACCATATCTCAAAGGTGCAGAAAATGTGACAGTTGTCGCAATCAAGATGGAAAACAACGGACGCTATTCTTACGAGCAGGTAGAACTTCATGGCGACCATACACAGGATAATGAAGCGACTTTGGTTCAAGCAGTGCTAGACCATATCCGCACAGAACTTGACCCAACAAGCGCCATCGTGCAAATGCAAGCTAAATTGCAAGAAGCTGAACAGAAATTGGCTCAAACAGAAGCCAAACAAACGACTACAGACCGAGCAGTTAAGCATAATCAAGAAGAAACAGACCGCTATGGGGAAATCATCCATGCGGTTGTTTTAAATGCCGTAGCAGGCAAGACAATCGCTTATGGAACCAACTACAAGGAATTGGTAGAGTTGATTCCACTGGCTGAAGTTGGAAAACGCTACATGGCACATGACTTGATTACCATCGAAGACCCAGCGCACGTTGAGTTGAATGGCGAAGGTAAACGTATCTTGATTCAATTGAACAAGGAATTCACTTACAACGGTGAACCAGTCAGCGATTTCGATCGAAATGGTCGTCTTGAATTGGACGGAACAGGCGCAGCATGGAAGTTTGAGCCTAAAGAATAGAGGTGCCTATGGACGTCTTACAATCAACAGAACATTTCTTCATGAACGTTTTGCCAGTTGCCACACCAATCGTCGTAGCTTGGTTAGGCTATAAAATGCCGAAGAAATCAAAGGAACTAACAGACCAAATCATTTCTGAATTGGATGATGTTAAAGGGAAAATCAAAGATGTCCAAGAGACCGCATGCGACAATAACAACAAGATTGATAAAGTACAGGAAAAACTAAAACTGCACGACGAAGCGCACCTTGTAACAATGAGGATGCGCCTTGATCGTGATATTCGCAGGGCTATTCGTCGTGGTTTTACTACCAAGGATGAGTTTTACGTGGTCGAAAACATGCACAACAGCTATAAGGCTCTTGGTGGCAATGGCTATATCGACCACTTGTACAACAATTTTGAAGCGTTGCAAATCAGAGACGACATCTTAATTGAAGATGAGAAAGGGGCGCAGAATGGTCTGTAATCTCAATACGACCAATCTTGCTCAAGTTGATGGCGGTTACCTCATCAAACAAGGGGATTTGTCTTCTACTTTTGGATTCGTCCTTTTAGACGAAGACTATCGAGCCATCTCCTCTCTTGATGGGGAGGTGGCGGTTGTTAGTCTGACCATGGACAAGTACCAATGGAAGAAGAAGGTGACTGTCACAAACTCAAGCGTGAATTTTAATCTGGACGCTATCTTGCCAATTGGAAAATACCGCTTAGAGATTAGCGCTGGCGGATATGTTTTTCCGAGCGATAAGGCTACGCACATCAAGATAGTGGCTTCAGATAAAGAATTGGTCACAGAGGAAGTCCATGCTCTCAAAGAGCTGGATATAGCAAAGGAAGTTGAGAAACAACTTGCAGAAAAAACAATAACAGATGGTGGAGTATGTCCGGAATTTCCTGATTTACTCTTTTTTTACAACTTAGGAAAGGTATAGAAAAAAATGGAAACTACAAAATTAACAGAATTTGCCCGCACATTGGGAGAAGATAACAAACGAGTTAACGAAGAATTGAAAACTAAGGTTAGCACATCAGCAATGACGCAGGCTATCTCACAGGCAGTCACTCAAGCTAAAACGGAAGTTAAGGCTGAAATTTTAGGCGAAGGAACACCTGAGAACCTTGATACGCTGAAAGAAATCGCAGACAAAATCACAAGTATGGGAGATGACGCTGGCGGAGCTCTTCTTGGAAAAATTACCGAAGTTGGCGGACGTGTAGATCAGATTGCTAATCTTGATTTAGTTGAGACTTACAACCAAGCGAAAGCGTGATCGTCATGAATAACCTTGAAAATCTAGCAACGGAAATCGGTAAGGATATCAAGGATATCAAGACACGCTATGCAACCAAGGAAGAAATGCACGAAGTAGCTGAGAAAAAGCAAGATAAAGATACAGTCTACAACGATACGGAAGTTAAACAACGGCTAACAGCTTTAGAAAGCCGCCTGACTGGTGGTGGAAGTCAGAAGAGGGATACTGGCTGGATAACTATAAAAGAGGGGAATGATATATTTGGACAGATTATAAAAATTAGAAGAATTGATGATATGGTTCATGTTCAAATACAATCTACATCTAACGAAGGATTGTCAATAGATTTTAGCAATCAAGATATGGCTAACTATATACTTCCTGAATCAGGATTTAATACATTAACTGATATCATCGTTCCAATCGTAACCAGTTCAAACCACTTACTGTACAACCCAAGTCATGCAGATATGATGGGACTCGCTGTTATCACAGTGAAACGTGGAGCATTTAGTATAACAATTTTCTCAAAAGACCTTCAGTCACAAGAGGACAACTGTCATATAAACAGCGTTTCATATTTGACAGAAGACCCGTTCCCAACAACATTGCCATAAAAGAAAGGAAGAACATATGATTAATTGGAAACTACGACTACAAAATAAATTCTTTTGGCTGACTGCCATTCCAGCCTTCTTGCTTGTCTTGCAAGCTGGTGCAGCAGTCTTCGGATATCATCTGGATTTGGGTGATATCGGCAACAAGCTGATTTTGCTTGTTAATGCGGTATTCGTGTTCTTGACTGCTATCGGTCTGGTCAACGACCCAACGACAAGCGGAATCACAGACAGCACACGAGCGCTAGACTATGAGAAACCAAGTGAGGAGTAAGTATGTCTAAAAAACAGGAAATGATTCAATTCTTCATCGATAAAGCCAACGCTGGCGATGGAGTTGACCAGGACAATGCTTTCGGGATGCAATGCGCGGATGTTCCGTGCTACGCTTTTAAAAATTGGTACGGTGTGACTCTTTGGGGAAATGCTTATGATCTTCTTGAGTCAGCACGTTCTCAAGGCCTAAAAGTCGTGTATGACGCTGACTATCCAAAGGCAGGTTGGTTCTTCGTGAAATCTTATGTGGCTGGCGACGGTGTTAACTACGGCCATACAGGTCTTGTCTATGAAGACTCAGACGGAAATACTATCAAGACGATTGAGCAGAACATCGATGGCAACTGGGACTACTTGGAAGTAGGTGGCCCTTGTCGCTACAACGAGCGTTCTGTAAGTGAAATCGTTGGGTATATCGTGCCGCCTGAAGAAGTCGAAACAGGCTGGCAACAGAACCAATATGGTTGGTGGTGGGTTCGTGAAGACGGCTCATACCCAACTGACAAATGGGAAAAAATCAATGATGTTTGGTACTATTTTGATGATAAAGGTTTCATGAAGCGTAGTACCTGGTTGAACTACAAGGACGCTTGGTACTGGTTCACGGATTCAGGGTCTATGGCAACTGGCTGGGCTCGTATCAATAATGCTTGGTATTACTTCGATGAAGAAGGTAAGATGGTCACTGGTTGGATTAAGCATAAGCTGACTTGGTACTATCTTGATCATAAGAACGGCAACATGGTATCTAACGCCTTTATCCAATCAGCAGACGGCACAGGCTGGTACTACCTTAAAGCAGACGGCACAATGGCAGATAAGCCAGAGTTCACAGTTGAGCCAGAAGGGCTTATTACGACGAAATAATTTAAAAAAATAAAATGAAAGGAAAACTTTTCTAAAATGTGTTTCTACCGCAGGCTTAGGCTTGCGGTTTTTTTGTTTGTCTGAAACAAGAAATTATCTAACTGACCGACGTTGATGTCGGTCAGCAAAATAAATGGTTTGCCTGAAAAAGTTAGAGCTTGTATTTCTATTTTTCAAAAACACGCATTTTGAACGATTAGAAACAGAAATCTAAATCCTATTGTTCAAAAAAGCGTTTTCTTGAAGAATAGAGAGGAGGAATGGCAGGGTATTATTGTCAAAAACGCCATTTTGTTAATAATAGATCCTTTTCATTTTTTGATTATTGTCAAAAACGGTATTTTGTTAAAATCAATAGTTTTGCTGAAGTTTTTTGAAATCTAAATAGGAATTTGTGGTATAATGCAAGTAGATTTTAATACAGGTCCGAGCCGTGATTTTAGCCAATTTTTGAAAAAGCATGACCTAAAACAGACCCTAAAATCGCTACGAGTTGATTTAATAAGGTTTTTGAGACTCCCACCGGCTCCATTATTCCTTTGCATTCTTTTGCATTCCTTGGTAAAACGTTGTTAAATCAACGTTTTTTATTTTTGTCTTTGGTATTCCTTGGTATTCTTTTGCGAAAAAAGAATACAACATTTTGTTGTATCCTAAATATTAAATCAAGTCCTGAATTTTCTTAAGTTTTTATCATATTTTCTGTTATAATTAAGGTGCCTTAAGAAAAATAATGAAAAAACTAAATGTTTTTCATATAGTTTTCATTGTTTTAATAGTTTAAAGTCAATCTTATTTTTCTCTAATAGAAAATAATGAAAAAGTAGGTTTAGAAAGAGGTAAGTATCTATGTCTTCTCATAAAAAAGTGTCACTCTCTGAGATTAATCAATCTATCGATACTCCAAATAACAATCATTTCTGGCAAAATTTAAATGCCTTTTTAGGTCCGGGTGCTCTTGTCGCAGTTGGTTATATGGATCCAGGAAACTGGATTACCAGTGTAGTCGGTGGTGCTTCCTATAAGTATAGTCTCTTGTTTGTTATCTTGATTTCATCTCTCATTGCCATGCAACTTCAGCAGATGGCAGGAAAGCTTGGTATTGTAACCCAGATGGACCTGGCTCAAGCAACGGCTCATCATTCACCTAAATGGCTTCGTTATAGTCTATGGGTGATTTTAGAATTAGCCTTGATGGCGACAGATCTGGCAGAAGTTCTAGGTTCAGCGATTGCTCTCAATCTTCTCTTTAAGATTCCGATTATGATAGCAATTCTCTTGACCGTGTTGGATGTTTTTCTCTTATTGCTTCTGATGAAATTTGGCTTTAAGAAGATTGAAGCTATTGTGACAACACTGATTTTAACCATTCTAGCAATTTTTACCTATCTGGTAGCTTTATCACATCCAAGCTTCCAAGGAATCGTTGAGGGTTATCTACCGAATGCAACCTTATTTGAAAGTCCCTTGCCAGGGCATGAAAGTCAATTAACCTTGGCACTAGGGATCGTGGGAGCAACGGTTATGCCCCATAACCTCTATTTGCATTCTTCCTTGTCACAAACTCGGAAAATCAATCACAAGGACAAGAATGATGTTCGAAAAGCCGTGCGCTTTATGACCTGGGATTCAAATCTCCAATTATCCTTGGCCTTTGTGGTTAACTCCCTTCTATTAATTCTCGGGGCGGCTCTCTTTTTCGGCCATGCATCTGAGATTTCTGCCTTCTCTCAAATGTATAATGCCTTGCAGGATTCTACTATTGCAGGAGCTATAGCTAGCTCGACCTTATCAACCTTGTTTGCCTTGGCTTTATTAGCCAGTGGTCAAAATTCGACAATTACGGGTACCTTGACTGGACAAATCGTTATGGAAGGTTTCTTGCATATGAGATTACCTCAATGGTTCATTCGTTTGGCAACTCGTCTCTTTGCCTTGTTGCCTGTCATGATTGTAGCGGTTCTGTTTGGTCATCAGGAAAAAACATTAGATCAGTTATTGGTTTATTCACAAGTCTTTCTTTCGATTGCTCTTCCATTTTCAATCTTCCCACTGATTTATCTAACTTCTAAGAAATCACTGATGGGAGAATTTACCAATGCCAAATGGAATACCATCCTTGGCTATATCGTTTCCATTATCTTAACAATTCTCAATGTGAAATTGTTATTTGATATTTTCTAAGAAATTCACCCGAGTTATAAAACAAGCATATAAGAAAAAAGATACCCAAGATT